>JALOLW010000016.1 GCA_025455795.1 Spirosomataceae bacterium | reverse complement strand
GCCTTCTGATACGCAGCCAAGCACCGCTCTCGCGCGAAGGCGTGATCTACCATAGGGCGTGGGTACTCAAAACTGCTGATTTCGGGTACCCATTTTTTGATATAGACGAGTTGCGGGTCAAATTTTTGGGTTTGGGAGGTGGGATTAAAAATCCGAAAATACGGCGCGGCGTCTGTCCCTGACCCCGATGCCCACTGCCAGCCGCCGTTGTTGGCCGAAAGGTCAAAATCCAACAATTTCTTGGCAAAATAGGCTTCACCCCACCGCCAATCTATGAGCAGATGCTTGGTCAGAAAACTGGCTACCACCATCCTGACGCGGTTGTGCATGAAGCCCGTGGCGTTGAGCTCGCGCATACCCGCATCTACAATCGGATAGCCCGTGCGGCCTTCGCACCACCGCTCAAACTGCGCTTCGTCGCGCCGCCATTCTATCTTGTCGTACTCCGCCCGAAACGCCTTGCCCTCACCCACGTGCGGGAAGTGCCAGAGGATTTGCATATAAAAATCGCGCCATATCAGTTCGTTCAAGAAACTTTCACTCAGGTCTTTGGTGTGACGGGCCAGTTCTCTAATCGAAATCGTCCCAAATCGCAAATGTACACTCAACCGCGACGTGCCTTGAATCGAAGGCGTGTCGCGGCGTTCTTTGTAGTGTTTGATGAGTTCATCGCGCACTGTTTTATTGGGGAATGGCTGGCCAGTTGCTGCAAAACCCATGCTTTCGAGGGTAGGGATAGACAGTGAGGTTGTTTTGAAAAAATTGTCGAAATACTGTTCGTTGGGATACGATTGATAATAAAAATCATTGGCGGTTTCTTTCCACTTACGGCTATACGGTGTAAAAACCGTGTAAGGTGTACCTGCGCCACTCAAAATTTCGCTTTTCTCAAATATACACTGGTCTTTGTGGGTATAAAACGCCGTCCCGCGCGCGTTGAGGAGTTCACCCACGGCTTTGTCGCGTTGGAGGGCGTAGGGTTCGTAGTCGTGGTTGGTGTGTACTTCGGCGATGCTATGCTCTTGCGTCAGTTGCTTCCAAATCTCCAACGGCCTACCGTAGCGCACGATGAGGGTACTCCCTATCTGTGTCAGTTGGGTTTGCAACTCGCTGATAGCTTGATGAATAAACTCTACGCGGCGGTCGCGTTTATCGTCGAGTTTGTCCAAAATATCTTGGTCAAAAATAAAAACCGACAACACAGGATAGCCCGATTTGAGGGCGTGATACAAACCTGCGTTGTCGTGCAGGCGCAGGTCGCGGCGGTGCCAGAAGAGCGTAATAGGTGCAGACATAAAAAAGCGGTACAGTGTCAAAAGACAAACTGTACCGCTTCCTCGTTTGTTTAAAAAATGTCGAATTTGCGCTACTCAGCGAGCATCCTTAGTATTGTTCAAGGAGGTACTTGATAATATCGGTGGTAGTGACAATACCCACGAGCGTTTTGCCTTCTACTACTGGCAAAGCGTGATATTCTTCGGCAGCGAGGACTTCGGCCACTTCGCGGATAGTCTGAGAGGCATCTACTACGCGAGGTTTTTGGGTCATTACCTGTTTGATACTGAGCATTTCCAAAACAGCCTCGTCGGCGCCGTCTTGATTTTCAAACAAAGAGCTAAATGTCAAGCGATTGAGGTCAGTACGACTTATCATTCCTACGACTTCGTTGCCTTCCACGACGGGTATGTGACGGATGTGTTTTTTATGAACTAAGTCTATGACATCACGCAAATCATCGGTGATACTCACAGTAGCTACATTCTTGGTCATGATGTGCGAGATTGGTTCTCTTCTTTTCATTGGAATAATTGTTTTGGAGTTGATTAATGCCTAAATGTCCAAAATACCCGCTTGAATTTACATGACACACAACATACTTCTAACTGCTTTTTGTCAGTTTTTTGACAACAGAAAAGCCGCTTGTAAGGCGGCTTTTTAATAAAATGGGCATTATTCTGAAATTCGGAATATGAACTTTAAGGCAAAATCACGCGGTCAATCACGTGAACAACACCGTTGGTGGCGCTAATGTTGGCACCAGTTACGTTGGCGTTGTTCATACCGTTGCCATTGCCACGTACCTGTACGCCCGAACCGAGCGAAATAGTGATGGGAGCCATGCCTGCTGTGGTTACGTTACCAGCGGTCAAGTTGGTCGAAAATACCCGCCCAGGTACTACGTGTGCCAACAAAACGTTGGTCAGCGCAGTTAAATTGGCACCAGTAGCAGCATTAATAGTGGCGATGCTGTTGAATGGTGTGGCTTGGAAAGCCATGTTGGTCGGTGCAAATACTGTATATGGACTGTTGCCAGTCAAAACGGAGGTTACAGTAGCACCCACGGCAGGATTGGCCTGAATGACACGGCTAAGGGCTGCAACCAAGAATGTAAGGTTGGTATTGCCCTGTGCTACTTGGAGCAAATTGCCAGCAGGCGGCATAATCACGCGCTCTACCACGTGAATCACGCCGTTGTCGGCAGCGATGTCAGGGCTGGTGACACGGACACCGTTTACTGATACGCCCGCTGCATTTTTTGTAACGTAAGCTTTTGCCCCAGAGAGGGTGGTCACTTCGGTGTTGCTGGCAGTAGGAAGTGCCGTAGAGGTGTTGGTTGTTCCCAATACATGGTATTCCAATACGGCTTTCAACGTATTGACAGGCAATGTATTGACAGTGTTGAGATCAAGACCAGAAGCAGTGAAAGCGGCGTCGTTGGGAGCAAAAACCGTCAAAGTGCCCGTCTTGAGAGCGTCTGCCAAGCCTGCGCGAGTCACGGCAGCACGCAGAATGCTAAAGTCATTGTTTTGAAGTACAATATCCGTCACGGTGTTGGGGGCAGGATCATCTTTCTTGCAGCCAACAAATACCATCCCCGCCAGCATTACCATCAATGTCGCTTTGGCTGTCGTTAAACTCCACAATTTTTTCATTTTTTGATTATAGTTTGTTGTTGGATAAATTTGAAAACTACAAATACAACAATCATGCTCTTTATTTTGTTTAATTTTTATTATCAATAAGTTAAACAAAACATTTTGATTTTACAATTGTTGTCGCGCTTGCGTTATTCCTAAAAAACCCAATTTTTTTCTGTTACTTTTGCCTCAAACCTAACACTTTGACCTTCGATGCGCTATTTATTCAAATTTTTATTTCGGCTCTTCGGCTGGGGTGTCAGTGGCCCAGCCCCAACACACCTCAAAAAAGCAATATGGGTAGTATGCCCACATTGGTACGCCACTGATTTCTTCATTGGTATCGGTTCACGCTCAGAAATAGGCGTAAACATTGGATTTTTGGGTAAAAACTCGCTTTTTAAGTGGTATTCGGCTTGGTTTTTTAAAGCCCTCGGTGGCTACCCTGTGGATAGAAGCAAGGCCAACAACCTCGTGCAGGTCGTAGCCAATACCTTCAAAGCCAACGACAGTATCCATGTAGCCCTCACTCCCGAAGGCACGCGCAAGGACGTATCAGAACTCAAAACGGGGTTTTATTACATGGCACTTCAAGCGGGTGTTCCTTTGGTATTGGTAGGGTTTGACTATCAACGCAAGCTGGTTGTATTTGGAGGGGTTGTGGAGCCTACAGGCGATTACGCCAAAGACATCAAACCGATGTACGATTTTCTCCTGACCATTCAAAGCCCCCAAAAAGAATACCTCAAACGCTATCAAAAAACGGGTGAAGTCCCCGTGAAGTAATGCTGATAGGGGGCGTGGCACAAATCGCATACCGTCCACTTAGCTACATACTTACACCGTTTATCCCATTTTGCGCTACCAAAAGTCGGTTGTTTCGTAATCTTGAATCGAAAATTACCAACAACCATGAAGAAAGGGTTACTCGCCATTGCGCTGGGCATGGCTACTTTTGCACAAGCCCAACAAAAATACGGCCTTCAAGAGTGCGTCAATGTCGCCTTGAAAAACAATCTGCAACTGCAGCAACAGCAACTGCAAGTACAAGGCAGTCAAAATGCCTTTGAACAGTCGCGCTGGCAACGATACCCCACCCTCAATTTCAGCGGTGGGCAGGGGATTCAAACAGGCCGAAACATTGACCCTTTTACCAACGGGTTTATAGAACAAGCCGTCAATTTTTCAAACTTTGGCCTCAATACAGGTGTGGTGCTATTCAATGGGTACCAATTGAAAAACACCATCCGCCAAAATCAACTCAACGTACAGGCGAATCAAAAAGACGTGGAGAGCAACCGCAACGTGGTCACACTCAACGTGGCTACGGCCTATCTCAACGTACTCAACAACCAAGAGCAGTTGGAGTTTGCGCGTCGGCAGGCCGAAACTACGCGCTTGCAGTTGGAGCGTACCGAAAAACTCGTCAAAGGGGGCGCGTTGCCCGAAATCAACCTCTACGACATTCGGTCGCAATTGGCCAACGATGAGCTTTCTATCATCAATGCGCAAAACAATATTGAGATAGCCAAACTGACCTTGAAGCAGTTGATGAATCTCCCCGCCAACGAAAACTTTGATGTAGAGCCTATCAACATAGCTGCACCCTCGGCTACTCAGCCGTATGACGCGACGTTGGAGCAAGTCTATAACGCTTCTCTCAAGTACCTGCCCGACATGGAAGCGGCCAATCTGCGTATCGAAAGTGCCAAAACAGGCGTAGAAGTGGCCAAAGGGGCTAAAATGCCGACGATTTCGTTTGGGGGTAACCTCAGTTCGGCGTTTTCGAGTGCAGCCCCCAATCAGCGTTTTGTGGGCGACGGCGGCACTCCGCGCGTGGTGGATATTCCTTCCACAACCAAATACGTATCTTATTTGGGCATTTCAGTCCCAGTGATTGAGAAAACGACGATTCCGAGCGGTAGTGTCGAAAATTTCGGCTATTTTGACCAATTGAGCTTCAACCGAAACGCTTCGCTCAACTTGTCGCTAAGGATGCCGATTTTCAACGGCTATCAGGTCAAATACCGTATTGCCAATGCCCAAATCCAGCAGAAAAACGCCGAGTTGCAGTCGCAAATCGTACGCAACCAAGTACGGCAAACGGTAGAACAAGCCTACTACAACATGCTCAATGCCGCCAAACGCTACGAAGCTACGGGTAAGCAGGTGGAGTCGTTGGAGTTGTCGTTCAAAGCCGCCGAAGCTCGCCTCAATGCGGGTGCGCTCAACGCCGCCGAGTACAATATTTCCAAAAACAACCTCGACCGCGCCCGCATCAGCCTATTGCAAGCCAAATACGACTATATTTTTCGCACCAAGATTTTGGACTTTTACCAAAGCAAACCGCTGACATTGGAGTAAGCAAACAACAGTCAGTAAATAGCAGATGGCGGTCAGCAGTTACATCCCCATCATTCACTAATTCACTCATTCTCAAATCACTCATTCAATAAAATGGCTAAGAAATCTTCATCTCGTACCTGGTGGATTTTAGGAGGCGTTGTTGTTCTTCTTGCAGTAGGTTTGGTCGTGGCCAAACAAGCAGGTTGGATTGGCAAAGAAAAGCCCACCGAAGTCGAATTTTCCAAAGTAAAACGCACTGACATCATTGAGCGGGTGAGTGCGTCGGGGCGCGTGCAGCCCGAAGTAGAAGTCAAAATCAGCCCTGATGTACCAGGCGAAATCATCGGCTTGTACGTCGAAGAGGGCGATTCGGTAATCAAAGGGCAGCTTTTGGCTAAAATCCGCCCTGACAACTACGAGGCCCTCCTGTCGCGGGCGCAAGCATCGGTCAATTCGAGCAAGGCCGACGTAGAACGCTCGAAAGCGTCGCTTGCCCAAGCCAACGCCCAGTTGATTCGGGCCAAGACCGACTACGACCGAAACCTCAAACTATTCAACGACAAAGTAGTGTCAGAGGCCGATTTGCAGCGCAGTGAGGCCGATTACAAAGTAGCCTTACAAAACGTAGAGTCCTCTAAGTCGGTGATAGATGCGTCTAAATTCAACGTACAGAGTGCCGAAGCTGCCCTGCGCGATGCCGCCGAAAACCTCCGCAAAACAACGATTTACGCGCCCCAAAGTGGTACAATCTCTAAACTCAACGTGGAGCTTGGCGACCGCGTGGTGGGTACGTCGCAAATGGCGGGTACGGAGATGATGCGTATCGCCAACCTCAACAATATGGAAGTGCGCGTGGATGTCAACGAAAACGACATCGTGCGCGTGAGTTTGGGCGATACCGTTGATATTGAGGTAGATTCTTACGGCGAACGCAAGTTCAAAGGACTCGTGACCGAAATCGCTAATACCGCCAACGGCATGGCTTCGTCAAGTGCTTCGTCTGCCGCTTCCAATTCGACCGACGCCGTGACGGAATTTGAGGTAAAAATCCGCATTTTGAACTCCTCTTACCGCGACTTGATGGCCAAGCGTGCCAAAAAATCGTACCCATTTAAGCCTGGCATGACCGCCGCCGTCGAAATCATCACTGACAAGAAAACAGGCGTACTTTCGGTGCCCATCGCTGCCGTCACCACCCGTGGCAAAGAATCTGAAGAAAACAAGCCCGAAGACCAAAATGCCCAACCTGCCAACAACGACCAAAAGCCCAAAAAAGAAGAAAAAATTAAGGAATTGATATTTGTAAACGACAAAGGTAAAGCCCTCGCCAAAGAAGTCAAAACGGGCATCAGTGACTTTGAAAATATCGAAGTGCTGTCGGGACTGAAAGAAGGCGAAGAAATCATCTCCGGACCATTTATTGAAGTGTCTAAGCGTCTCAAAGATGGTACACTTGTCACCAAAAAAGTAGAGAAGAAAAAGGACGCCAAAGAAGAAGCGAAGCCTTAGGAAATATGCTTGAATGAAGTGCTATTCTGTCATGTAGCCCTACGGCGGCATGGCAGAATATGCTCGTTTCAAACTATAATTTGGGACAAAATGTGGCGCAGCGTCTCCGACGTTACAATTAGTAAAATTTTCTCTAAAAATAATACAACAAAAAAATCTTCACCCCTACTGACATACAGTTGTCACCACGCCTATCTAACTTTGTATTACTAAATCTCTCATTTGTTTTCAAATTTATTAAAAACTTGATGTTCAATGGATTAGTCCGTTGAAACCAATCTAATCTGTTTCGTCTGTGTTCAATTTTGAAACTTTTTTTGAAAAAAACTATGGAAACTCGAAACCTTTTTAAAGTTTCCATAGTTCTGCTCTTAAAAAAGTTCAAAACAAAAAGTGAGAAAGCGCATTTTAGATAAGTCCCAAGAATTGTTTTTTCGATACGGCGTCAAGGCCGTTACGATGGACGACATCGCGCGGGAGTTGGGGATTTCCAAAAAAACCATTTATCAGCATTTTGAAGACAAAGATGCCATTGTTTTGGCAGGTGTAGCAGATCATTTTGACGAGGAACGATGTCAATCGGAAGCATTACAAGCACAAGCCCCCGACCCCATCGCCGAAGTAGTGATGGCCTCCGAGCAAATGCGCCAAATGCTCACAGGCATGAACCCGACGATGATTTTTGATTTGAAAAGATACTACCCCCAAGCATGGACCCTGTTTACGGAGTTCAAAAATGGATTCATTCTTGAAACCATCCGTGTCAATCTAAAAAAAGGCATCGAGTTGGGATTGTACCGCAAAGATTTGAACGTAGAAGTATTGGCTCGCCTTCGCAATGAACAAGTAGAACTGGGCTTTGACCCGCAGATTTACCCACCTCAAAAATTCAATATGCTGGACGTTCAAATGGCTTTGCTCGACCATTTTTTGCGCGGCGTAGTGACCGACGAAGGACTTAAACTGTACGAAAATTACCTTGAAAACCAGCTTTCAATGACAGTGAGTTAGTGTTGAGTGATTGAGTAAAACCCAATCATTCAATCATTCAATCACTCAAAATTACCTATTAACAGCCCTATTTTTCTCAATTTCAATCCATTTCCACAACACAATGACTAAATGTAAACCTCTTTGGAAACTGCTCGGCTTGCTGTTGCTGCCGCTGTTTCCGCTTCACAGCCAAACGCGCCTGTCGCTCCAAGAAGCCATTCAGTACGGAGTGACGCACAATATCAACGTCAAAAACGCCAATACCGACGCTGCCAGTGCCAATAGCCGCATTGGGGAGATTCGGGCCATTGGATTGCCGCAGGTCAATGCCAGCGTCAGTATTTTGGATAACCTTATTATCCAGCGAGCTTTTTTACCTGCTGTGTTTTTTGACCAAAATGCACCTGCCGACGCGCCGCCAATTGCCGTTCAATTTGGGGTAAAATACTCAGGACAAGCTGCCGTTCAACTTACCCAAATCCTATTCAACGCGCAATGGTTACTGGGTTTGAAAGCGGCGGCGGCATTTCGGGATTTGGCCCAAAAAAATGTCAATCAATCAAAAATTACCGTGGCTGAGAACGTTGCCAAAGCCTATTACGGGGCGTTGATAGCCGAAGAACGCGCCAAATTGCTCGACTTGAACATAGCACGTTTAGACTCAACCGTGCGGGAGATGTCGGCCATGAACAAGACAGGTTTTGTGGAAAAAATTGACGTGGATCGCCTCGAAGTAGCGCTCAACAACCTCAAAACTGAGAAGCAGAAAGTAGCCAATCTGATTCAATTGAGCCACTATTTACTCAAGTTTCAGATGGGGATGCCTATCGAAGAAGCCGTTTCACTCACCGACCGCATTACCGAAGCCGACGTGGCGCGCATCGAAATCGAAGCCAAAACCGAAGACGCAGGGGCTTTTGATTACAATCAGCGCGTTGATTATAGCATTTTGAAAACCAATCTCAAATTGGCCGAAATGGATGTCGAAAACAACAAGCGTGGCTACTACCCTACGGTGGCGGCTTTTGCAGGCTATGGCTACAATACGGGGCGTAACACTTTTGGCGATGTATTCGGCTCACCGTGGTTCAACAACGCCAACATTGGCTTGTCGGTCAACGTGCCAATTTTCGATGGGTTTTTGAAAAAATACAAAATCCAACAAGCACGCTACACCGTCGAAAAAACCAAACAAAGCATAGGATTGGTAGAACAAGGCATAGACTTCCAAATCAAAAGTGCCAACGTGACTATCAATAATGGATTAGAAACGCTCAAAACGCAAAAACGCAATTTGGATTTGGCACAGGAAGTACTGCGGGTGTCAAAAATCAAATACCAAGCCGGTACGGGCAGCAATATTGAGGTCATCACGGCGGAGTCAGCACTCAAAGAAGCCCAAACCAACTACTTTGCGTCGCTGTACGACCTTCTGCTGGCCAAGATTGATTTGGACAAGGCGAAAGGGAAAATAGCCCCCTAACCCCCGGAGGGGGAATTCAGAGTAACCTCAATCGGGGAATCTTACCACTAAAAAAGTTTTTTAACATGAAATCATATCTCAATTCAAGAAAATCATTGTTTAAGTGCTTAAAAATCATGGTACTCATAGCCCCCCTCTGGGGGTTGGGAGCCTGTTCTGGTGCTACCGACAACTCGCTCGCGGGTAAAAAGAAACAACTGGCCGAACTCAAAACACAGGCCAAAGAACTGACGGCCAAAATTGCGGCCTTAGATGCTGAAATCAAAGCAGAAGACCCCAGTTTGAAAGCCGTCGAAAAAGTGATGCCGGTAGTCACCGAAGCACTGCAAGCACGTAGTTTTCGTAGTTTTATTGAAGTACAAGGCACCGTAGAAACCAAAAACACCGCTACTGCTACGCCTCGCATGGCGGGTACCTACACAGTAGTGTATGTGCGCGAAGGTCAAACTGTGAAAGCAGGGCAACTGTTGGCCAAGATTGATAATGCACTCTTGAACGACCAAGTGGCGGCTTTGAAACAACAAATGGAACTTGCCAATACGGTTTACGAAAAACAAAAGGGTCTTTGGGACCAGAAAATCGGTACGG
Source organism: Spirosomataceae bacterium (assembly GCA_025455795.1). Lineage (GTDB taxonomy): Bacteria > Bacteroidota > Bacteroidia > Cytophagales > Spirosomataceae > Runella. Next base: position 9,109 of record JALOLW010000016.1, on the reverse strand, counting down.
AAATCCAATACCTCCAAGCCAAAAACAACAAGGAGGCGTTGGAGAAAAACTTGGCTGTACTCAACACGCAGGGCGATTTGTACAATGTCTATGCACCTATTAGCGGTGCCGTAGAGCGTGTCATGGCCAAGACGGGTGAAATCGCCGCTCCAGGAATGCCGTTGGCGAGTATTGTCAATTTGGGCGCGCTCAAAGCCACGGCCAACGTACCAGATACGTACCTGAGCAACGTCAAAATGGGTGATGCCGTCAAAGTGAAATTGCCAGATTTGGGCCGCGAACTCAACGCCCGCGTGACGTTTATCAGCAAATTGGTCAATCCCGCCAACCGTACTTTCAAAATCGAAGCGGCGATTCCGACCAGTGCCGACATCAAACCCAACATGGTTTCGGTCTTAAACATTGCCGACATCAACAAAGCCAACGCGCTCGTTATCAAGCAAAACTATATCCAAAGTACCGAAGAAGGTGACGTAGTGTATGTAGCTACCACCGAAGGCAACAAAAAAGTAGCCAAAGCCCGCAAAGTAACCACGGGCGTGAGCTACAACGGCGAAATAGAGATTCTATCAGGTCTCCAAGCAGGCGACCTCCTCGTGACCGAAGGCTACCAAGATTTAGTGGACGGGCAGGTTATTAGTTATTAGCCCCCAACCCCCAGAGGGGGCTGAGGGTGTATCTATCAATAAAACATAATTAAAACATTCCCCTCTGGGGGATAGGGGGCTTATGACAACACTCAAAGACTTCAAAATCACCCGTTGGTGCTTGGAAAACAAGACCACGGTCTATCTCTTTACAGCGATGATTTCGCTGGCGGGTCTGTACATATACATGACCATGCCCAAAGAGCAGTTTCCCGAAATTGCCGTGCCTACGGTCATCGTTTCGACGATTTACCCTGGCGCCAGTCCGTCTGACATAGAGACGGTAATCACCAAACCGCTCGAAAAACAAATCAAAGCGGCTAGCGGCGTAACCAAGATAAAATCAAACTCTATCCAAGACTTCTCGCTGATTCAGATTGAGTTTACGACCAGCGTGACGGCGCAGATTGCCAAACAACGGGTAAAAGACGCGGTGGACAAAGCGCTCAAAGACTTGCCCACCGACCGCAAACAAGACCCCAACGTAGAATCGGTCAACTTCTCGGAGTTTCCGATTATGAACATCAACTTGGCGGGTAATTATTCGCTCAAAAAGCTCAAAGAATACGCCGACCAGTTGAAAGACGAGATAGAATCGCTGCCCGAAATCACCCGCGTGGACATCGTGGGCGCGCTCGACCGCGAGATTCAAATCAACCTCGACCTCTACAAAATGCAAGCGGCAGGTTTGGCTTTTTACGATATTCAAAATGCCATTCAGGGCGAAAACATCAACATATCGGGTGGCGAACTCAACGTGGACAATGTACGCCGTAACTTGCGCGTAGTGGGTGAGTTTAAAGACGTGGCGCAGTTGCAAAACGTCATCATTCGTACTTCTACGGGGGCTACCATGCGCCTGAGCGAATTGGCCGAAATCAAAGATGGCTTTGCCGACCGCCAAAGCTATGCGCGTTTGGATGGCAAGACCGTCATCACGCTCAATGTCATCAAGCGTGGCGGCGAAAACCTGCTCTTGGCCGCCGACCAAATCAAAGCCATTCTGAAAAAATACGAAGAAACTAAGTTCCCCGACGGCTTGCGTGTGAGCCTCACAAGCGATAGCTCCGTTCGTACCCAGACCGAACTCAACGACTTGCTCAACACCGTTATTTTGGGCTTTATCTTCGTGGTGTTGGTGTTGATGTTTTTTATGGGCGTACAAGATGCCATTTTTGTAGGTTTGTCGGTACCATTGAGTACGTTGGTGGCTTTCGTGTTGTTTCCTGTCATTGCGGGGGCTACGGGTCTTACCTTTACGCTCAACACCATCGTATTATTTGCGTTTTTGTTGGGTTTAGGGATTGTGGTAGATGACGCCATCGTGGTTATCGAAAACGCCCACCGTGTCTATAACGAAAACAAAAAACTCACCCGCAACGAAGCCATTTCGTTTGCGGCGGGTGAGGTGTTTGTCCCCGTATTGAGTGGCACACTCACTACCATCGCGCCATTTTTACCGTTGTTGTTTTGGTCGGGTATTGTGGGTGAGTTTATGAAATTTCTGCCCTTGACGCTCATCATCACGCTCTTTGCGTCGTTGTTTGTAGCCTATGTCATGAACCCCGTTTTTGCGTCGTCGTCGTTGAAGCGCGTCGAAGAACACGCCAACGAAGACAAGTCTTTCCGCGCCATTCTGAAACCGCTGTTGGTGATGGTGGTCCTCTCAGTAGTGGGTTATTTGATTAACGTTGGCATTGGCAACTTGCTGGCTTTCATCACGATTTTGTACGTGTTCAATCACTACATACTTACGCCCAAAATCATCGTGCCGTTCCAAGAAAACGTGTTTCCGCGCCTCAAAAATGGTTACCGAAAACTCATTTCCTGGGTCATCACGGGCAAGCGTCCATATGGTGTGTTTGCGGCTGTTATCGGCTTGTTAGTAGGCACGTTTATGTTACTCGGGATTTATCCACCCAAGTCGGTGTTTTTCCCCAGTGGTGACCCTGACTTTGTGTATGTCTATTGTGTCATGCCCCAAGGCACCGATGCTTCCAAAACCAACGAAGTGATGAAGCAGTTGGAAGATCGGGTGTATGGCGTGATTGGCAAAGACAGTCCCATTGTTTCGTCGGTCATTACCAACATTGGTATCAACGCTGGCGACCCTTTTAACCCCGACCGTACCATTGTGCCGCACAAAGGCAAAATCACGGTGGCTTTCAAAGACGTGGAAGAGCGGATTCACTACGGCATTTCGACGGCTGATATTTTGGCCAAAGTACGCGAAAAAGTCAAAGGGATTCCCGGCGCGCAAGTAACCGCCGAACCAGAAGCCGTTGGGCCACCTACGGGCAAGGCCGTGACCATCGAGGTAGCGGGCGAGGATTTTGACCAGTTGGTAAAACTCACCGCCAACGTCAAAAACGCCATCGTAAAATCTGGGATTCAGGGCATTGAAGATTTGAAATCAGATTTGGTGTTGAATAAACCCGAAATCGTGATTGACATAGACCGTGAGCGTGCCGCCCGTGAAGGCATCAGCACCGCGCAGATAGCCCTGCAAATACGCTCGGCTTTGTTTGGTTCAGAAGTGTCCAAATTCCGCGATGACAAAGATGATTACCCCATCATGGTGCGCCTCAAACAAGACGACCGCAGCCAAATTGAGAAACTCCTGAGCATGAACATTGTGTATCGGGACATGAACATGGGCGGAATGTTGCGCCAAGTACCGCTTAGTGCCGTTACCAACATCAAATACGCGACGACTTACAGCGGTATCAATCGCAAAAACCAAGAGCGCGTCGTGACGCTTTCGTCTGATGTGTTGGGTGGTTTCAACCCCAACGAAGTCAACGCCCAAATTCAAGACGTGGTGGATGGTCTCGAAATTCCACAAGGCTACACCGTTCGTTTGGGTGGTGAGCAGGAAGAGCAAATCAAAGCCATGCAGTTTTTGGGAGTGGCATTTATTGGCGCTATCCTGTTGATTTTCTTGGTGTTGGTTACCCAATTCAACTCCATCAGTAAGCCTTTTATCATTTTCTTTACCGTTGTGTTTAGTTTGATTGGCGTGTTGTTGGGCTTTATGATTACGGGCAAAACCATGTCAATCATCATGACGGGCGTAGGTATTTTTGCTTTGGCAGGAATTGTAATCAAAAACGGTATCTTGCTCATTGAGTTTACCGACGAGCTCAAATCGCGCGGCTTGCCTACTCGTCAAGCCCTCATCGAAGCAGGTGCGGCCCGTCTCACGCCTGTATTGCTCACGGCAGCGGCTTGTATTTTGGGCTTGATTCCGTTGGCATTGGGTATGAACATCAACTTCGTCACGCTCTTCACCGAATTGGACCCGCAGATTTTTATTGGAGGTTTCAGTGCCGTATTCTGGGGGCCACTGGCTTACACGATTATCTATGGTTTGATTTTCAGTACCACGCTTACACTCGTTGTTGTACCTACTATGTACTGGATTATTGAAGGTATCAAAGGTCGTTTCAGTAAAAAGCCCGCTATCGTAGCCGTACCAGCCTACGCCAACGGTCATTCAAACGGCAACGGCAAACACGTACAGGAAGAAGTAGAGGAAGTGTAACATAACTATTTCGTTTTTATTAAGCCCGCCCTGAACTAAATTTCAGTGGCGGGCTTTTCTTTTGGTTATCCTCAAATCGGCTTCAATACTTACCCAATGCCTTTTTTAAATTTGTGAATCAAATATTGGTGGTATTGGTTCAACAAATAATTGTACTATTTAAATATAAAAAAAGCCGTTTTTTTGTTTTATAAGCAAATTTACTTAGTAGTATATTTGGCTATTTAGTCAAATATCAGTATTTTCTTTTGTGTTGATGAAAATTCTCTAAAAAATGATTTAATATTTTTTTGCACACATAATTTTTTGAATTGAAAAAAAAGTGTAGTTAATTTGCGATAAATTTTAATGTTTTCTTAATCTAAACTAAATCTATTTTATGAGAAAAAGTTTACTTCTCAGCTTCCTGCTGATAAGTATGGTTTGGGCTGTTGCTATGGCTCAAGACCGTAAAGTCACAGGAAAAGTCACCTCGGCAGAGGACGGATCTCCCCTGCCTGGTGTGTCGGTAGTGGTCAAAGGAACCACGAAGGGTGTCAATACAGGAGCAGATGGTGCTTACAGTATTGATGCTACCAACAGCTCCACCTTGGTTTTTAGCTTTGTGGGTACGCTTTCGCAGGAGGTGGCTATCGGCAACCGTTCTGTGGTAGATGTAAAACTCTCAGCAGATACCAAGCAGCTTTCGGAAGTTGTAGTTACGGCCATTGGTATCCAGCGCGAAAAGAAAGGGTTGGGCTATGCCGTGACAAACGTTTCGGGTGCCGACCTTCAACAACGCTCTGAGCCAGACCCACTGCGGGCTTTGTCGGCCAAAGTGCCCGGCGTGACAATCGTAGGTGGTGGTGGTGCGCCAGGACAAGCTACCAAAATCAACATTCGTGGTTTTAACTCATTGACAGGTAGTACTCAGCCACTTTTCGTTGTAGATGGTATTCCATTTGACAACTCCGTTAATTCTGGTGGTGCTGGTGGTTTTGCTTCTAACACGGGTGCCTCAAACCGTGCATACGACCTTGACCCTAACAATATCGAGTCAATGACCGTATTGAAAGGTGCTGCCGCTGCTGCACTGTATGGTTCACGTGCGGTAAACGGGGTTATCGTAGTGACGACCAAAGCGGGTAGCAAGAAAGCTCGCAAAGGATTGGAAGTAAGCTACAACATGTCTTACAACACCGAGAATATCTCTACTTTGCCTGATTACCAAGATATGTACACACAAGGTTCAAACCAAAACTATAGTGGTACATTCATTGGTAACTGGGGACCTCCAATGCCCGACCACGTAGATCGCATCAATCAGCAGTACTACAACGGTCAGCCTCGCTACACCAAAACTTACAGCACTTACCGTTTTGGACCAGATGCTGGAAAGCCTTATCCTGATGGTTTTGCCGAGCACCCACTCAACCTCAACCAGAACCTCTGCTTGATGTATCCTGAGCTTTGCGACCAAAATGGCAACGGGGTGGCTGTGCCTATCAGAGGAAACGACATTGTGGGTGGTTTCTTCAAACAAGGTCACTTGATTGAAAATGGCATCAACATCAGCTCTACGGGTGACAAGACTGCTCTCAATGCTACTGTATCGCGCATGACCAACGAAGGGATTGTGCCTAATCAGAACTCAAGCCGTACCAACATCAGCTTTGGTGGGAATGCGACTTTGGCCAATGGATTGATTGTAAGTGGTAACGTAAACTACGTCAATACCACTACTGCCAACCCTCCTCTCGGTGCAGGTTTTTATACTGATTACGGCGGTTTTGGCAACGAAGGTTCTATCTTTGGACGCCTCTATTACTTGCCACGTAACTACAATTTGAACGAATATCCTTTTGAAGATCCACGCAACGGTGCCAACCTTTTCTATCGTTCTGGCTTGGACAACCCGCTTTGGAGCGTGAAATACAACCGTGGTACAACCGAAGTAAACCGTGCTTTTGGTAACTTGGCGTTGTCGTATGACATTAGACCATGGCTTAATTTCCTCATCAAAGGTGGTATCAACACCTACGCCGACCGCCGCGTGCGCTCGCAAGCAAAAGGTGGCACGGCTCAACCACTTGGGTTTGTTCGTAACGATGACGTAGGCTTTACAGAGCAAGATTACAACGCCATCTTGACCATCAACCCAGAAATCAACGATAACTTCTCTGTTCGTGCCCTCATAGGTGGTAACCTCAACCAACGCTTCAACCGCCGTCAGACAGTATCAGCAGTTGATATTATTTCGGCTGGTTTGAACAAAGCCAGTGCGACTGCTTCACAGATTGTGACCGAAGACTTCACTTCATTGCGTCGTTTGTATGGTGTATTTGGAGATGTGTTGTTGGGTTATCAAAACAAAATCTTCTTGGGATTGACAGGTCGTAATGACTGGTCTTCTACGTTGCCAGCAGACAACCGCAGCTATTTCTATCCAGCGGCTACATTGTCGGCCAATATCTCTGACTTGGTCAAAATGCCATCACTTGTGGACAACGCCAAAGTACGTGTAGCATACGGTAAAGTAGGTAGCGACACAGACCCGTATCGTCTCCAAACAGTATATCCTATCGGTGTGGCTTATCGTAACTTTGCTGGTGGTACATTCTACAACGCCAGCTTGGCCAACCGTGCCAACAATGCCACGCTTCGTCCAGAATTCAAGACGGAATTGGAATTGGGCTTAGAATTTAGCTTGTTCAAAAACCGTGTCGTTGCCGATGTGACTTGGTTTACCTCTGATGCCAAAGACCAAATCATTGCTCAGCGCGTAGCTGCTTCTTCGGGCTTCTTTGACCAAGTTGTAAACGCAGGTTGGATCAACAACAAAGGTTGGGAAATCTCACTTGGCTTGACACCTGTTCGCCTTGCCAACGGCCTCGAATGGACAAGCCAGTTTGCATTTACTCGTATCCGCTCTTTGGTAAAAGATGCTGGTCCACAAGGCCAAATCTTCTTGGGTGGTACAGGCCTGTCGGCACTGGGAACGATCCACAAAAACGGATTTCAGTACGGCCAAATTTTTGGTACAAAGAATGCTCGTGACAGAAACGGCAACCTCCTTATCAACGAATTGGACGGTATGACATACGCTTTGCCAAGCTCACAAATTATTGGTAATCCAAACCCCAACTTTACTTTGGGCTGGACCAATACTGTTACTTGGAAAGGGTTGAGCATCACTGCATTGATGGATTGGCGTGAAGGTGGTCAGATGTATTCATCAACGGCTGCATCTTTGTTGTTGCGTGGTCAGTTGAAATCGCAGGAAGATCGTGAGGCGCTGCGCGTTATCCCAGGTGTATATGGCAATAACACCAAATTTGAAACCGATCCTGTAACAGGGGAAGTATTTGGTACGCCTATCGTAGGAGACGACGGTCAGCCTCTCAAAAACACCACAGGTATCACTGCATTTGACTGGCACTTCTCTCGTGGTTTTGGTGCATATGGTCAGGATGAAGTAAACGTTTACGACATCACTACTATTCGCCTTCGTGAATTGGCAGTTGGTTATGCCATTCCTAAAAACTGGTTGCGCAAAACACCATTTGGCTCGGCTCGTATCTCAGTTTCAGGCCGTAACTTGTGGTTCCGCGCTCCCAACTTGCTCCCAGGTTTGGGCTTCGACCCAGAGGTTTTGGGTTCATTCCCTGATTCTAACATCCAAGGGTTTGACTTAGGTGCACAACCTACCACTCGTCGTTTTGGGGTGAACTTGAACCTTACATTCTAATCTAACCATTATCACAATTATGAAAAAAGTTTTAAAATACATATACCGCAGTACTTTGGCCTTGGGTCTATTGGTATCGGTGGGAAGTTGTACCCTGTTTGATTTGAATATCAATACCGATCCCAACAACCCGTCCAGAGCAGACTTTGCCCTTTTGTTGACTTCGTCGCAGTTGACTACGCTCAACTTCTTCAATAACTTCAACAATGACGCTCATGGCTTCATGGGAATTTTGGCCAGTGCTGATTCTTACAACCTCCAAAACACGTCTTATAGCGGCGGTTGGAATGATTTTTATTTCAATGGCATGAAGGACTTGGAAGAAATCATCAAAGCAGCCGAAACAAGTCCCACAGGTGGTGCTTATTTGGGAGTGGCACAGGTGATGAAGGCTTATTACTTTGGGCTTTTTGTAGATTTGTTTGGCGAAGTTCCTTACACAGAAGCATTTGCGGGTAACTACGCTGAGGCCAACATCAACCCCAAATTTGATGATGACAAAGACATCTACGAAGCCTTAATTAAACTCTGTGACCAGGCAGTAGCCAACCTTGCCAAGCCTGGCCAAACAGCAGTCAATGGTGATTTGTACTACGGTGGTAGCACGGCTTCTTGGACTCGTTTGGCCAACACTGTCAAGTTGCGTTTGTTGATTAACTCTCGTTTGGTGCGTAACAACGCCGCCGAAATCAACGCTATCTTGACGGGTGGTAACTACATCCAAACAGCAGCGCAGGATTTTCAATTCCGTTACAACCGGGTAGCAAACCCTGAAGGTCGTCACCCTTGGTTTCAGAGTGCATACGTGAGCAACCCAAGCTCATTTACGTACTTCTTGCACCAGTACATGTACGAAATGATGTTGGACGATGACCCACGTTTCCCCTTCTATTTCAAGCGTCAAACTACGTCTATCCTCAATCCAAATGACCAAGGTCAAGCCAACACGATTCCTTGTTCACAGGCTTCTGGTTGTACGTATGCTTATTTTGTGTTAAACCAAGATATCATCAAGGCGCTCTATACCGACAAGAACAAGCCGTTTACTAACAACGACCGCCTGTTTTTGGCGGGGATTTTTGGACGTGACAGAGGTGATATTTCGGGTATTCCACAAGACGTAAACTTCCGTACTTCGCCAGGAGCTTATCCTGCAGCTGGTGCTTACGATGATCTTACCTATAATGCTGC
>JALOLW010000299.1 GCA_025455795.1 Spirosomataceae bacterium | reverse complement strand
AAATACTTGCTTCCGTTGGCCACAACCGTCAAAGCCCGTAAAATTTCCTCTTTGGAAGTGTCTTTGAGCAGGTAGCCTCTCGCCCCCATTTCTACCGAGCGCATGATGTACTCGTGGTCGTTGTGCATCGAAAACACAATGATTTTGACCCAGTTGTGTTTTGCTGAAACAGCTTGGGCTACTTCAAATCCCGACATTTGCGGCATAGCAAGATCGAGCAGCAAAATATCGGGACGCAGTTTTTCTATTTTTTCCAATGCTTCAAAGCCATCGGCGGCTTCGCCCACGATGTGGATGTGGGCTTCGTCTTCCAGCAAACTTCTGATACCGCTTCTCACCACGGCGTGGTCGTCGGCAATGAGGATTTTGATAGGATTATTCATGTATTGGTTTGTGTATAGATTACTTAAGAGATAGTTGCGGTTGTTGTTGAATTGTCACCACGATTGTTGTTCCTTCGTTGGGACTTGATAGCACCTGTAACTTTCCGTTGAGGATATTGGTTCGAGTTTCGATGTTTTTTAATCCGTTTCCCAACGAGGTTTTTGAGATTTTCTTCTTGTCCATGCCCTTACCAAAGTCGGTGACAATCAAGGTGATTTTGTTTTTTTCGATTTTGAGCGTAATATCTATCTGAGATGTTTTGGCGTGTTTGAGGGCGTTGTTGAGTGCTTCTTGGGCGATGCGATACAGGTTGATTTCGACCGAAGCAGCCAAACGCCCCACCGTCCCGACTTCTTTGTAGTTGATTTGTGTATCAGTACCCAACGACGACTGTTTGGCCAAAATACGAATCGCCGCGCTCAAACCAAAATCATGCAGTGCCGAGGGCATCAACGCAAAGGCTGTCGCACGAGTCGCTTCAATGGTTTCGTTGATAAGTTTTTGGTGGTCTGCAAATTTCGCTCGTTGACTATCATTCTCAAAAAGATTCTTGAGTTTTTCGCTGCTGAGTTTCAAGCCTGTCAGCATCTGACCGATGCCATCGTGCAGGTCGCGGGAGAGGCGTTTGCGCTCTTCCTCTTGGCCTTCAATGAGTGCCGAAGAGCGCGTTTGATGCTCTTTTCGGATGAGTTCGTACTTCTCGACGTTGGTTTTTGACAAATCGTTTTGGGTGGTCACCAGTTGCAGATTGATACGGTGTAGTTCTTCGTTTTTGAGTTGCAGCATGGCTTCCGACTGTACCACTTTCACTATCACCGCCTCTACATATCGAGTCAAGGGGCGGAATATCAGCAATCCTTCCAAAACCAAAATTACAATCGTAATGGCATACAGTAGCCACTCGATGTTGCGCACGCGGCGCACGCGCTCTTGCGCTTCGGTGTCGTATTGGCCCACGATAGCCTCCATTTGTGCCAAAAACAAGCCCTCGTTTTCAAGAAGAAACCCGAGAGAAAGGCTATCTTGCTGATTTTGAGCAATTTTTAGGGCGTTTTGGTACACGATTTGAAACACCGAATCGGTCTTGACAAACATCGCCTGAATCGCAGGGCTGTTTTTGACAACGTAGCTTTTGACTGAGTCTTGGAGTGTGCCATCGCGCAAGCCCTCGTGGGAGCGTTGCCAAAGCGTCAAATTTTTGAGCAATGTTTGTCGGTATTCTTCTCGTTTGGTTTGGAGCATGACAAGGGGCGGATTTACCACCAAAATCGCCCCTTTGCTTATCCGCTGACTCAGCATTCGTTGTCGGCCCGCGATATTGACCACGTGGGCATCGTCCAGAGCCGCCCGAAGGGAGTTTTGAACCAACAACTGCCCCACACTACACAACACGGCCACGGTGGTAAGCGCGATGATGTAAAGCCTCGTGAGCCGTTGGGTGACTTGTTGTTGGAGATTTTGCATGGTGAAAAATAATGCTTCTCGTAGAGAAAAACAACTACCAGCATCAGGTTCTTTGGTAAGTATAAATTTTTACAATAATCGTCATATTTTACAATGAATATTAGAACCAAAATCTGTATTTTATTTTGAATTATGCCCATTTTTACAAATTAAATTCTTACAAATTTTTATTTCATAAAATATTATTCCAATTTTGGTGCAACTAAAACGTAGGTAAATATGACATCGAAACTGACACTCGTGGGGGCGGGGCCAGGCGATGCAGAACTCATCACCCTGAAAGGTCTGCGGGCCATTCAGTCGGCTGACGTGATTCTGTACGATGCACTCGCCAATGATTCCCTGCTGGATTTTGCGCCCAAACACACCCTGCTACTTTACGTGGGCAAACGCAAAGGTGACCATTATCTCAAACAAACCGAAATCAACCAACTCATCGTCGCATATGCCGAGCGATACGGCCACGTAGTGCGCCTCAAAGGCGGCGACCCGTTTGTGTTTGGGCGGGGCTTTGAGGAAATTTTGTACGCGCAAGCGCACGGCCTACCTACAGAGGTAGTGCCGGGTGTATCGAGCGTAGTAGGCGTACCCGCCACGCAGGGGATTCCGATTACGCACCGCGACGTGGCGCGAAGTTTTTGGGTAGTGACAGGCCACACCCAAGACAATCAACTCCCGCCAGATATTTACTTGGCGGCGCAATCGGCGGCCACCGTCGTGATTTTGATGGGCATGAGCAAGCTGTCAGAAATCATGGCGATATTTGACCAAGCTGGCAAAGGCGACACGCCCGTGGGTATCATCCAAAACGGCACCACGCCCGACGAAAAAAGTGTTTTTGGAACCGTAGCCAACATTGAGCGGCGAGTCGCCGAAGCCCGCATCGCCAATCCTGCCGTCATTGTGATAGGAGAAGTGGTTGGGCTGCGACAAGACAACCTATTGCAAGAACGGTCATCAGTGATTAGTTTTGTACAAAATCTTGATAATCATCCATTGGTGCCACAATCAACCATCGTTTGAAGCAGTTATTAATCTTTACAAAAATGAATTTTGGGGTCGCGGCCAACGGCGGCATCAAAAAAAAGGTATTTGCCCAAGCGCGGGCGTTTCGGCAGCATGGGTTTGGGGTGGATGTGTTGTTTTTTGAAAACCAAACCGTCAAAATCGAAGGCGACAACGCCCAAATCAGCCATCAACAGCCCCGCAAATGGGCGTTTTTGAGGTTTTTGTACGGTGGATACCTGAATCAGATTGACATCAAGCAGTACGATTTTGTGTATGTGCGGCATTTTTTGACCAATCCACTCTTTCTGTGGATGCTCTATCGCCTCAAAAAACACCACCCTACCATCAAGATTTTTATGGAAATCCCCACGTTTCCGTACCGATTTGAGTTTGGTACAATGCCCTTCGTCAAACGCCTCGAATTGTGGATAGACGAGCGTTGTACGCCCTTCTTTCGCCGTTGGATAACGCGCATCATTACGTTTTCGAGTCAGCCTACTATCTTCCATATTCCTACCATTCGTACCGACAACGGCATTGATATTGAGCAGTTTGGGCTGTTGGACAAAGCCCCCTTCGACGGTCAAACGTTGCACCTTTTGGGCTTGGCCAACGTACAGCGGTGGCACGGACTGGACCGCTTTATCGAAGGCTTGAAAGCCTACAAAGGCCCGCTCAAAATCGTCTTTCACGTGGTAGGAAGCGGCGACCAAATCCCGCACCTCAAAACGCTGGTAGAGCAGTACGACTTGCACGAAACTGTCCTTTTTCACGGGTTTTTGTCGGGCGACGCACTCGATGCCATGTTCAAACAATGCCACTTGGGGATTGGTAGCTGCGGAATGCACCGCATCAACGTAGCCAAAGGCGAAACTTCTGCGCTCAAATCGCGCGAGTACGCAGCCCGAGGACTGCCTTTTGTGGTTGGGTACGAAGACCGAGGTTTTCCCGAAAACTACCCGTTTTTGCTGCAAGTCCCCGCCGACGAAAGCCCGATTGAAGCACAAACCTTGATTGAGTTTTACGAAAAAGTACGCCAAACCCCCGACTATAATCTCCAAATGCACCAATACGCCAAAGACAATCTCACGTGGAAAGCCAAAATGGAGAATGTTGTCAAGGCATTTTTGGCACAGATTTGACAACTTTGCAAAGCCTCGCCCGTGAAAAGTTGTCAAATCATTCACTCATTCGCCAATTCACTCATTCACTCATTCACTCATTCACTCACTGCCCCAATGACCTGCGTAGTTACGATACCTGTCTATCAATCAACCCTTTCCACTTCCGAAAGACTGTCTTTGACGCAGGCTACGCGCGTACTTTCTCGCTATGACATTGTGCTTTTTGGCCCCGAAGGGTTGGACATGACTCCTTACTTGGCCATCTGCCCGCAAGCGCGGGTAGTGCGGTTTGAAGCATCGTATTTTGAGGGCATTGCGGGCTACAATCGGCTCATGTTCTCGCCCCTATTTTACCGTACTTTTTGGGAATACGATTATTTGTTGATTTACCAGTTAGATGCCTACGTGTTTAAAGACGACCTGCAAGCGTGGTGCAACCGTGGTTACGACTACGTGGGTGCGCCTTGGACCCTACCGCCGCCACTCACCAAAAAGCCCATTGTCAATATCCAAAAGTGCTTTGTCAATCGGGTGGGCAACGGGGGGCTTTCGCTGCGAAAAGTAAAATCTCACTACCGCAACGTGCTGTTTTTCAAGCCATTGCTCCGCTTTTTTCTCAAAAACGAAGATATGTTTTGGGGATTGGCGTTGTATTTTCTCAATCCCTTTTTCCGCCGACCGTCGGCACAAGAGGCCCTCAGCTTTGCGTTTGAACTCGCCCCCCGCCAAGAATACGAGCGCAACGGCCACCAACTGCCCTTTGGGGTACACGCTTGGGAAAAATACGACGCAGGATTTTGGGAAAAGTTTATTCCTTAGCAACGCTGCCAGCGACACCATCGCTCAAAGCGATGGCGTCGCTTCAGCAATCAAAATGACTTCCATTCTAAACAGACACTTCCCCTTCCATTTGACTTTTTGGAGCAGCTTGACCAACCAAGTCTGACGCTCCAACGCCGCAAACCAAGCCGCAGGAAGCCGCAAGTCGGGCAGGAGGTTTCGGAGCGGTGTGAGGGCAATAAATGGCACGGTGGTACGAAACTTGGAAAACCCAATCGTCTGCAAATCAGCCATTAAATCACCAAACGTGGTTTCGTTGAGGTGCACACAGGCTGCCGAAATTTGACCACTGAGGGTATCGTCTTTGATGCGCGTAAAATCGGTTGGGCCAAACATTCGGTGCGGCACTATCATCATGATTTTGCCGTCGGGTTTACAGGCTTTTCGGAGCGATGCCAAAAAATACCCTTTGTCTTGCGGGGCAATATGCTCATAAACATTGTCGAGTAGCAGCACATCAAACTGTTCGGGTAGTTCAAATTGGATGATGTTGCGCTGATAACACTGGATTTTGCGCCCAAAATCATCATTCGGGAATTCGGGGGCTTTGATGTCCAGTCCGTACATCCACAGCCCACATCAAGCAGGGCTTTGTTTTTGATGTCTTTCTGCAACTGCCTCGCTATCTTGGTTTTGACCCCGATGAGTTTTTGAAAATAGGCTTTGGGGTCATTATTGAAAAACGCTCCTACCGCGATATACACGTGTTCGTACAACTTTTGGCGGCGGTCAAAGTCCTCCTCGGCCATGATGGCTTGGTGGAAGTCGTTTTCCAATTTAAAAATCTGACGCATCTGCGCTTCTGTCACGCCCGTGCGCTTGCTAACAGCCTGTATGTAAGGAAATTCAGTCATTTATTATTGGTGATTTTTGTGGTTGTCAAAATTACACAGAGATAAGAAGAACGTCTAACCCATCTTAGGCTTGGTGTTAACATTTTTCCACAGATATTTTTTACAATAATTACATTTTTCTACACATAAATTTCGACTATATTGACATTTTTCCACAGATACTTTTTTAATTTTACGCTGAAAATATTTCAAAATACGTAATGAAAAGAACCTTATATCGGCATTTATTGGCTTGGAAATCAGACAATAAACGTAAACCATTGTTGCTACAAGGGGCAAGACAAGTAGGTAAAACTTGGCTTATCAATGAATTTGGCAAAAACGAGTACAAGAACTACATCTATCTCAATTTTGAACAAAGGCCCAAT
>JALOLW010000298.1 GCA_025455795.1 Spirosomataceae bacterium | reverse complement strand
CACAAGCCGCGAGCGCGTACTGGCACTGATGGACAAATACGCCCACATCATTCAGCAAGATTTCCACGCTTCGGCACCCGCCAAAGACAAGCCGACGCACTGAGTATTTTTCGTGTTGATATCCTTTAACTCCCTTTTATCAACGCCACATAAAAGCGCACCACGTTTTTGAAGTCTTCGGTACTGATGCGCTCGTTGGTGCCGTGGGGACGTTTGAGGTCTTCTTCGTTCATCCTCACAGGCATAAAGCGATAGACGTTGGGGCATACGCTCCTAAAATACCGCGAATCGGTGGCGCCCACAACCAAATACGGTGCGACCAACGCATCGGGAAAACAGCCCTTGATGGTGCGGTGGATGAGTCGAAAACCCAACGCCGCTGTGTCAGAAACAGGCGAGGGTTCGGTATCAAACTGCTTCAATGTCTCGACCGTAATACGCTCATTACCAATCGTTTCTTTTACGTATTTGACTACCCCTTGCACCGAGTCGCCAGGCAGAATGCGAAAATTGATTTTGGCGACAGCTTCGATGGGCAGCACGTTGTCTTTCACGCCCGCATTGATGACCGTGGGCGCGGTGGTAGTGCGCACCATGGCATTACCCGCGTTGGTTTTGGCCAACAGATTCACAATCACGGACTTCATCAGCCACCGATTGGCCATGGCGAGTTTGGTCCCAAAAGGCATTTCGGGCGCGAGGTAGTCTTGCAAATACGCCGCTGCTCCTCCGAGACGGGCGGGAAAAGGCTTTTTTTGGAGCTTGTCTATGGCCTCGGCGAGCATCCCGATACTGGTCTGAGGCGGCGGCATCGAAGAGTGGCCACCGTCGCCGAGCGAGGTGAGTTGGAGACTGGTATAGCCTTTTTCGGCCACTCCCACGAGCGCGATGGGTTTGTCAATGCCCGACACGCCGTCTATTTTGATGGTACCCCCTTCGTCTATGACGTACTCCAACTGCACGTTTTGGGCTTGCAGCCACTCCGCCAACGCCTTCCCTCCTACCCTGCCCGAAATCTCCTCGTCGTGCCCAAAGGCCAGGTAAAAACTACGCGCGGGCTGGTAGTTTTGACGCAGCAAATGCTCCACCGATTCGAGTACCCCAATCACCGTCACTTTGTCGTCGAGCGTGCCGCGTCCATAGACAAATCCCTCGGCAATATCGCCCTCAAACGGCTGGTGTTTCCACATTTTTTGCGTGCCTTGTACCACGGGTACTACGTCATAATGCCCCATTAGGAGGGCAGGCTTGAGCGAAGTATTGGTGCCTTTCCACTCGTACAAGAGGGCGTAATTGTTGATTCTTTTCAACGTCAAACGGCTGTGTACCAGCGGGTAGGTTTTGGCCAGAAAGCCAATGAATTTTTCAAATTGGGTACTGTCCATGAGCGCGATGTCTTCGTAAGATACCGTGCGGTAGCGTATCGCCTCCGACAAGTGCTGCACCGCCGAATCTGACACCGCAAGCGACGCCAAAGGGGGGACATTAGCCATTTGTTTGGAAGAAATCCGAAACGTATTGAACAACAAAACGGCCATCAACGCCAATAGTCCAATGCCAACGATTTTAAGGAGGGTTTTCATCGAAAAGAGAGGAAAAGAAAAGGGTGATTGATGAGCAAATGTAAAAATCCTTTTGGTAGTTTTCGGATTCTGTTGCCTTTCTTTTTCAACTAACTGTATCACCATGAAAGTATTTTGGCTGAAATTGGCCTTGATTGGTACACTTTCTTCTTCACTTATTTTTGCCCAAAAGCAACGTTCCTTCAACGTAGCCACGTACAACCTCCGCTACAACACGCCCAACGACAGCCTCAATGCGTGGCCCTACCGCCGCGACAACGTGAAGGCACTCATTCGCTACCATGAGTTTGATATTTTTGGTACGCAAGAAGGACTACGGGGACAATTGGACGACTTGGCCCAAATGTCCGAATACGCATTTTTTGGTGCGGGCCGCGACGACGGCCAACAAGCAGGAGAACACTCCGCCGTGTTTTACCGTAAAGACCGCTTCAAAGTGCTGCAAGCGGGCGATTTTTGGCTCAGTGAAACCCCCGACCGACCGTCCAAAGGCTGGGATGCAAAGTGCTGCAATCGGATTTGTAGTTGGGGTAAAATGAAAGACCTCCGCACCAAGAAAACGTTTTATTTTTTCTCCGTGCATTTTGACCATCAAGGCGTAGAAGCCCGCCGACAGTCGGGGCGTCTGATGCTTCAAAAGATGCAAGAAATCGCCCAGGGGATGCCGATTGTCTGCGTGGGAGATTTTAACTCTACACCCGACACCGAGCAAATTCGCACGCTCCAAACCCTCCTCAACGACGCCCACGAAGTGACCCAAATGCCTCCGTATGGCCCCGAAGGCACTTTCAACGCTTTTCGGTGGAATGCCCCGATGAAGGAGCGAATTGACTATATTTTTGTGGATAAACGGGCTACCGTTCTCAAATACGCCGTTTTGACCGACGCCAAAAATCAACGCTTTCCCTCTGATCATCAGCCAGTTGTGACTAAGATTGAGTGGTGATGTTAGAAGTAACAAACAAAAAGCAAATTCCTTTACGAATCAAACCAACACGCCTGCACCTACGAGTGCGCGGGTGGCGCGGGCGATGCCTTCGGGGTCAAAACCGCACTCACGGTGAAGTTCGAGTTGTTCGCCATGCTCCACGATACGGTCAGGAATACCGAGGCGTTGGAGGCGGGCTGTGTAGCCGTGGTCGCCCATAAATTCGAGGACTGCGCTGCCCATGCCGCCTTGAAGGCAGCCATCTTCTACGGTGATGATTTTGTCAAACTTTCGGAAAACCTCGTGTAGGAGTGCCTCGTCGAGTGGTTTCACAAATCGTAAGTCGTAGTGCGCCACGCTCATTCCCTCTTTTTCGAGCATTTCACAGGCTTTGGTGGCGTAGTTGCCAATGTGTCCGATGGTCAAAATAGCGGCATCTTCGCCGTCTTTGACACATCTTCCCTGGCCAATTTGTATTTTTTCCAAAGGAGTGCGCCACTGCGGCATCACACCTTCACCGCGTGGGTAGCGTATAGTAAAAGCACGTTTGCCCGCTTGGGTTTCGTCAAGCTGTGCCGTGTACATCAGGTTGCGAAGTTCCTGCTCATTCATGGGCGAGGCCACAATCATGTTGGGAATACAGCGCATGTAAGCAATATCATAAGCCCCGTGGTGGGTGGGGCCGTCGGCACCCGCAAAGCCCGCGCGGTCGAGACAAAAGACCACGGGGAGTTCTTGGATGCACACATCGTGAATCACTTGGTCGAACGCCCGTTGCATGAAAGTGCTGTAAATATTACAAAAAACCGTGCTGCCCTGCGTAGCCATTCCCGCCGAAAACGTAACGGCGTGCTGCTCGGCAATGCCCACGTCGAAAGAACGTTCGGGAAACGCCTTCATCATGATGTTCATCGAAGACCCCGACGGCATGGCGGGTGTTACCCCCACAACTTTGGGGTTTTTTTCAGCCAATTCAACTAACGTATGTCCGAATACGTCTTGGTATTTGGGCGGTTGGGGTTTGTCAGGAATTTTCTTAAAAATCTCGCCCGTGATTTTGTCAAACTTCCCCGGCGCGTGCCATTTGGTTTGGTCTTTTTCGGCGGGGGCAAAGCCCTTGCCTTTGACCGTGACACAGTGGAGGAGTTTGGGGCCGGGGATGTCTTTGAGGTCGTTGAGTACCGCCACCAAGTGGTCCACATCGTGTCCATCTATGGGGCCAAAATAGCGCAGGTTGAGCGACTCAAACAGGTTGCTTTGCTTCAAAAGTGTTGCTTTAAGGCCATCTTCGATGCGCGACACTATCTCGCGGGCACTTTTACCAAATTGGCTCATGCGCCCCAACAAGTTCCACACGTCGTCCTTGACGCGATTGTAGGTGTGCGAGGTGGTAATGTCGGTCAGGTATTCTTTCAACGCCCCCACGTTGGGGTCAATGCTCATGCAGTTGTCGTTGAGAATGATGAGCAAGTTGGTATCATTGAGACTTCCAGCATGGTTCATGGCCTCAAACGCCATGCCACCTGTCATGGCGCCGTCGCCAATGACTGCGATACTATGCTGATTTTTCTTACCATCGAGTTTTGCACCTACGGCCATGCCCAACGCCGCCGAAATAGACGTAGAAGAGTGTCCTACGCCAAATGCGTCATAAGGACTTTCCTTGCGTTTTGGAAAGCCCGAAAGCCCTCCGTAAAGGCGGTTGGTATGGAAATTATCGCGGCGCCCTGTCAAGATTTTATGGCCGTAGGCTTGGTGTCCTACGTCCCACACGAGTTGGTCATCGGGGGTATTGAATACATAATGCAAGGCTACTGTCAATTCGACTACGCCGAGACTTGCCCCAAAGTGTCCACCATAAACCGACACCATGTCTATGATGTACTGACGCAGCTCTTGACTCACTTGCGTAAGCTGTGAAGCATCTAATTTTCGTAAATCAGCAGGCGTCTGGATGGGTGCTAATAACTTGCCAGGGGTGATGAGCATTGTGCAGAGTGAATTAGTCAAAAAGTACGGATATAACTTGCTTGAAGATGAAAGTGTTCGGCAAAAATATAAAAAAACCGTGGGCTGTCCAAGTTATTTATTGTTAAATCCAATACATATTATTGATTTTCAATTAGATACAAAAATCCTCTCGAACAGCCCGCAACACTTTTTCGGTAGCCCCTAAATGGTGTTGTATGTAGGCTCGGCATATCGCGGCTTGGCGTTGCCTTTCGTCCAACTGCTGATAGACTTTCACAAACACCTCTTCCAACTCGTGGGCAGTACCCACACTTGTAGCCGCGCCGAGGGCAAGTAGGTCGTGGGCTTCTTGGAATTTGTCGTAATGAGGCTTGCCAAAAAACAAAGGCATACCAAAAGCCGCTGGTTCCAGAATGTTGTGCAATCC
The DNA here is from genome assembly GCA_025455795.1 of Spirosomataceae bacterium. Taxonomy (GTDB): domain Bacteria; phylum Bacteroidota; class Bacteroidia; order Cytophagales; family Spirosomataceae; genus Runella. Next base: position 553 of record JALOLW010000298.1, on the reverse strand, counting down.
GTCGCCAAAAGCCCCACCAATATACACAAAGTCGGCGTATTGATACGTCGCTGCCAACATGCCCACCGTATCTAAAAACATAACGTTTGGGTTTTTGAGATTTGGAGGTAGTTGCTTTTTGTCTGCCTCGCTTCGGCGGCTTGCCGATTCGGTAAACAATACACTATCTCTCAACTGCTTACGCCAAATTTCGATTTGAGCGGGGTTGATTTCGTGGGGGGCAATCAGCACTTTGAGGGGGTGTGCCCAACGGTTCAGAAAAGGAATGAGCCTCTCCATATCGTCGGGCCAAGCAGAGCCGACCACGAGTAGCGGGTCGTTGCCTTTGAAAGCCGCGATTTCGGGCAGAGGGCGAGCTTGCTGGGCGATTTGGGCCACGCGGTCGAGGCGCGTGTCGCCCGCAAGGGTGACAGAGGTACAGCCCACGCGAGCGAGGAGTTGTTGAGAGGCTTGGTTTTGAACAAAAATGTGGTCAAAGCAAAACAACATTTTGCGATAAAACCCGCCGTAAGATTTGAAAAACAACTGATTGGGTCGAAAAATAGCCGAAACG
>JALOLW010000297.1 GCA_025455795.1 Spirosomataceae bacterium | reverse complement strand
GGTCGGGGGCGGGGGGAGACGGTATTGTGGCTGCTTCCAGCGAATAAGGCTCGTTGGAAGCAGTAAGCTGCGGTGCTATAAAAAGCGACAAGCCGCTACCAGAGGATTGCTTGAGAAAATCGCGGCGAGAACTAAGAAAATCCATCGTTTAGAATATGGGCGAGTTAGGGCTTGCAAGTTACTGAACTGTGACCGTGAACCAACAAAAAAGGAGGCATTTTTTATGATGCCTCCTTTTTTGTGGAAAGTAATAACGGGTGACTATTTGTCGGGTCGCTGCGATTTGTTGAGACGATTGAGCAGCATTTGCGTAAATACCTGCTCTGCCTTGTACAACTCGGCCAACTGACGGACATTGATGACTTTTAAAAACTTGTTCATGTACTCGCGTTCCAAATCCACCTCTTTTTGTTGCAGATTGAGCATGTCTTTGATATTGGCCAAAATCTTCTCGTCGGAGGTAGTCAAAGTATTGGTTTCGATGACGAGTTTGCGCATCTGTTTTCGGATGTCTTTTTTCTTGCCGTCGAAATCGTTGTAAACAGGCCAAAACTGCTGCGACTGCTCCGCGCTAAGATTGAGGCGGTTGGTGATGAGTCCGATTTTGGCACTTTCGATTTTGTTGTTGCCGCCGTCTTGGGCGTAGTTGTTGAGCCAAAAACTGCCCAACAAAATAATCATCAAAATTTTTCTCATGGTGTTGATGGTATTAAAAATGATTAAATCGAACCTGCCAAATCTTCGTTTTGGATGGCTTCTTTGAGGTCATTTTCGTCGAGATTGAGTTGTTGTAAAAGTACATCATCTTCGTTTTGCGATTCACTCACAGGCGCGTAGTCTTTGACTTCGCTTTGCGTTATTTGGGTGTCTTTGAGGTACTTAACTATTTCTTCGTCGGTGACTTGACTGAGGGTTTCTTCGCCCAAAGAGGCTTGTTTTTGGGGATACGTCACCCATATCAATACCGCCAATACACTCGCCGCCATCCCCGCCAGCGCCGTCCGCCGCCACGACCAACTTACCGTGAACCGATGCTCGTTTTCGTGGATGTGTTCATGTACCCGCGCTTGTACTCGCATGGGGAGGCTGTCAAAGTAATCGTCGCGTACTTCAAACGGTACTTTGGGTTCAATGTCTTCTAATTTGATTCGTTTCATTTTTGTTACTGGTCTATTCACTCCACTTTTTGTCCCGCTGACGCAGTGACTCTCTTTCCTCCTTGTTCTGTATTTCCTTGTTCCGCACGTCTTTGACAACCCTCAAACAATAAAGTTTAATCTTCGCCGTTGAGAAATTTCTCAATTTTGGTAACGGCATGGTGATAACTCGCTTTCAACGCCCCCACCGACGTGCCTGTGATGTCCGCAATTTCTTCGTATTTCAAATCATCAAAATACTTCATGTTGAACACCAAACGTTGTTTTTCGGGTAGTTTCAACAAGGCTTTTTGGAGTTTGAGTTGGATGTCGTCGCCGCTGAGGGGTGCATCCGCAAAACCTGCCGATTGTTCGATTTTCTCAGCCAATTCTCCCTCCACATCGTGAATTGGCAAAAAAAAACGACGCCGTTTTTTGGCCAGAAAGTTGAGACATTCGTTGGAAGCGATGCGGTACAACCACGTAAAAAGTTGGGCATCGCCCCTGAAATTTTCGAGTCCTTGCCACGCTTTTAGGAAAGTTTCCTGCACCAAATCGTCGGTATCGTCGTGGTCAATCACCATCTTGCGAATATGCCAATACACCTTTTGCTGGTACTTGCGCACCAGTTGATTGAAAGCGAAGTTTCTGCTTTCAGGATGGGCAAATTTCTCCAAAATGGATTGGTCAGTCATTGTTGGCGGTTAGCTGTAAGCGGGTGGAGACTCGCCAAATTTGACAACTCTACAAAAAGTTGTCAAATCTACTCCAGCAAGTTCTGTCGTTGTCTATACGTTATTTTATTTTCGACTGACTGCTTTCTTCGCGGCTTCGACGATATTTTTGGCAGAGAGTCCGTATTTTTCCATCAGTTGAGCAGGTGTACCACTTTCGCCAAAGCTATCATTGACCGCCACAAACTCTTGTGGATAGGGCTTGTTTTGGGCCAATGTTTCGGCAATGGCACTGCCCAAACCACCCGCTATTTGATGTTCCTCGGCACTCACGAGACATTTGGTTTTGGCCACTGACTTTAAGATGGCTTTGGTGTCCAATGGTTTAATCGTGTGGATGTTGATGATTTCGGCACTGATGCCTTCGGCTTCGAGTATTTCGCCCGCTTGAATGGCTTCCCACACCAAATGCCCCGTCGCAAAAATGCTCACGTCGGTCCCTTCGCTGACCATCCACGCTTTGCCAATCTCAAATTTTTGGTCGGCATCCGTGAAAATAGGCACAACGGGACGGCCAAAACGCAGATACACGGGTCCGTGGTGAGCAGCGGCAGCAATGGTGGCCGCTTTGGTCTGGTTGAAATCACAAGGATTGATAACGGTCATGTTGGGCAATGCACGCATCATGGCCAAATCTTCCAGAATCTGGTGGGTGGCACCGTCTTCGCCCAGCGTGAGACCCGCGTGCGACACGGCGATTTTTACATTTTTGTCCGAGTACGCAATGCTCTGACGCACTTGGTCATAGACCCGACCCGAGCCGAAGTTGGCAAAAGTAGTGGCAAACGGAATCTTACCGCCGATGGTCAGGCCAGCGGCCATGCCCATCATGTTGGCCTCCGAAATACCGCATTGAATGAAGCGGTCGGGGTTTTCTTTGATGAAAGCGTCGAGTTTCAATGAGCCTACCAAGTCGGCGCACATCGCTACTACGTTGGGGTTGGTTTGACCCAATACTTGCATACCCGCGCCAAAACCGCTACGAGTGTCTTTTTTTTCGGTGAAAGTGTATTTTTTCATTTATCCTAATTATGTGATTTACAGAGCTATTGATTGTTATTTCATTTTTCCTTCGTCCACGTCTTTGATAAACTGAATGACCCCTGGGAAATAGTTTTTTTGGTCATCCCAAAAGCAGAGATGACTACCGTTGGGGCAGTAAAGGTAGCGTCCATTTTTGACGCTTTTGCTGATGGCCTCCATGGCGGCGGGATCCATGGTGTCATATTGCGCCCCTATGGCCAGTGTCGGTACGGTGATGTTGGGCAAGTCGGCCTTGCGGTCCCAAGTCAATAGACGACCGCCCACTTTAAATTCACTCGGGCCTTGCATCAGCTCATAAACGTGCTGATTGACGTGTTTGAAACTCCTCAAAACGGGTTCAGGCCAGTCTTTCAGGCGGCAGATGTGCTGGGTGTAGTATTCTTTAAAGACCAAATCGGCATAGACGGGGTTTTTGAAGTCGCCTTTTTTCTCAAAAACTTCGAGCGAGTCCACGAGCGATTTTCGCATCTGACTGCGGAGTTTGTTGTTGTATTTTTCGTAGTCAGGGATACTGGCCATCATGTTGGAAATGATGAGTCCTTTGAGGTTTTGTTGGTATTTGAGGGCGTATTCCATGCCCAAAATTCCGCCCCAGGAGTTGCCCAAAATATAAAAATTGTCTTTATTCATGCCCAGCGCCTGTCGTACCTGCTCTACTTCCTCCACAAATCGCGCCGTAGTCCAGAGGCTGTCGTTGGTGGGTTGGTCGGAATAGTACGAGCCGAGTTGGTCGTACAAGTACATCTCAAAGCCTTCTTTCGGAAAGAAACTCTCAAAACTCTCCATGTACTCGTGCGTGAGCGACGGCCCGCCGTGGAGCAGCAGGATTTTGATGCGTGGGTTGTCGCCAAATTTTTTTGTCCAGACGTTGTAAGTGCCGTGCGGGGTTTGAACAGGAATCATCTTTACGCCGCCAGTTTGCACTTCGTCGTAGTTGTGCGTGACGGTCTGTTGGTTTTCGGGGCGGCAGGCGGCTATACCGAGCGACAAAACAATCAATACGTGAGCAACGATTCGTTTCATGGGGTTTGGGAGTTGATGAATGACAATTTGTTCAAAAAATAAGCCGCACTTTGGCAGTTGGGGTGCTGCGCCGCACGGGTGAGTGAAAAGCCATATTTGAGCATTCTTGCCGTAAACGTATCTTTAGTGCCCACGCCTCGGTTGGTTTTATCCAAAAAGATGGATTTTAATTTGTCAAAAGGTGCATTTTCTTGTTCTGGCCACTCCAAGAAAAACTCTTCATGGAGCAGCGTACTCATAGTATGGCTATCGGCCAAAAACCAGGCCTCTATCTGTTTGACTGCGATAATGACCAATGTATCTTCCGAAGCACCGATGCGTTCACGGGTTTTTGTAATACAGGCATCTTGGTCTAAATCTGCCAAAATAAAGATTTTTTTAGCCCCATTGCTTTGCAAAATCGCTATTTCTTCTTTGAGTTTTTCTGGCAGTAAATTCCCGTTTCCATCGGCATTGATGACAGGCGAGACCAAGGATAAACGATTGTCTTGCAAAAGTTGTTGAAAGTCGGCTGATTCTATGATTTTGCGCTCGGTTTTGCCCTCAACAATAAAACCTACTTTTACCACGGCAACCCACCTCCGAGGGCATTGGTCAGCCAGGCTTCGTCCATGCTTAAACCATGAAAATTTTTACCTTTCAACTGTTTGATTTGGGTTGCTCCGTCTTTTTTATCCACCAAAATCAGCTCGTCGGCCTGTAACTGACGCACCAACGTAGGCGAGTGCGTATTGAGCCAAATATAATGCCCTTTTTCTTTGCATTTATTTCGCATTAGTTCAACCAACAACTCTATCGCGTATGGGCTTAGCCCATTTTCGGGTTCTTCGATACACAAAAACTGTGGTTCGTCAGATTGATAAACGGCTGTCAGTAAGCACAATATATTGTAAGTGCCATCGGATATGAGTGATTTGCCAAAGGGTTTTTTTGTGTTTTTTTCTTTTATCAGAAGCGTGTCTTGCCCGCTGATGTTGTCGGAATAGACCTCAATGTTTTCTAATTCAGGCACCAGCAACTGTAAAATCTCCAAAATTTCTTCTCTCTTGCTCTCGTCTTGCAAGATGCGTTTGAGGACTTTTTCGAGATTTGAGGCAGAGAAGTTGAGTTTACCCCCATCTTCGAACTTCATTTTTTGCTTGTCATTATTATTGATAAAAATTCGAGAAAATGACTGCAAAAAAATTGATCGTGCAATACGACTATCTTCAATGGATTGATCATAAGGTCTCCAAGTCTCCTCTTTTTGATTGATTGGTTTACCCGTTTCGTAAGATATAGACAAACCACTTTCAAATAGGTCACTTTCGCAAAAAAAAGAAGCAATATTTTCTTCTAATAGTCTGGATTGAATACTTTCAATACCTCCAAAAAGCCTTATTCTTTCTTTTCCGTAAATAAATGGATAAGTAGATATGAAAAACTCCAACGCCTCAAAAATATTCGACTTGCCCGAGCCGTTGGGGCCTATAAAGACCGTAAACGGATTGGGTTCAATGATTTCTAAGTCCACGATAGACTTGAAGTTTTTGTT
>JALOLW010000296.1 GCA_025455795.1 Spirosomataceae bacterium | reverse complement strand
GCACTGTGAAGCCATTGGGTTTGGAGCAAGCCGAGTTCGGTGTAGCGGTGGGCGGCGGTGAATGCCCCCTTGCCCCCGAAGGGGGTATTCAGTGAGTCTTTGATGCTTAGGAGGCGGTCGGCGTGGTCGTAGGTGTAGGTTTGGAGGTGGGTGTAGTTGCCCGTGCTGAGGTTGAGTTGTTCGGTATGCTGGGTAGCGGCCACGGCGGCCAAGTCGTAGCGGTAGGTAGTGGTGCTGCGTTCTACGGCGTTGGGGCCAAGGTCGTGGAGGTCGCGCAGGGTTTGGATAGGGCGGTATTCGGCATCGTAATAGGTCACGTGGGCGAGCCACGCGCCCGTGCCTCCGAGGGCGGGTAACATACGGGTACGCCCGCCCGTGGTCATGCCCTGTACCACGCTGCGCTGGCCCGTGGCGGTGGTGAGCGCGGTCAAGTGGGTAGGCACACCCCAAGCGTAGTCGTCGTAAAATGTAACCGTGAGCAGGTCGGTTTCTGAAACTACGGGGTCGGTTTGGGTGAGGGTGTAACCAGCCCCCCCGAGCCTGGTTTCGTGATGACCTCTATTAATACCGTTGGTGGGGGGTGGGGTGGTGGTTTCGCCAGTGAGAACGGGGCGGTTTTGGGCATCGTATTTGGTAAAACTCCAACGTTGGGGTGCCGCCGTGCGTTGAACCCCGTCTTGGGTCATGATGAGGCGGTCGTACTGGTCATAAATCATCTGCACGGTGTCGGCGCCTGGCACTTGCTTCGTGACGGTGCGCCCTCGGTAGTCGAGGCGGTACAAAAAAGCGTAGTGTTTGAGCGTATTGGCATCGAGCGGGCGGCCTTGGGCTTCGGGTTGGAGTACCGCACGGAGGCGGTTGAGTACGTCATAGACATAGTAGGTATCGAGTACGTCGGGCGAGGCATAAACGCGCTTGAGGAGGGTGAGGCCATCGGAGTCTTGATAGACCCGGCTCACCCGCCCCGACTCGTCGGTGATTTCGACGTAGGTGAGGGTATGCGCGGGATGCGTCCCGTTTTGGGCCACGGTGGCGTACAGATTGGCGTGGGGCTGAAACAGGTAGCGGTTTACCTCGCCGCCGTTGGTGCCGTAGTGAGTGGTCGCCGTAGCACTGAGGTTGCCCGCCGCGCGTTGCGAAACGGGGCGGTTGAGGGGCGCGTTTTCAAAGCCTATATCGGCCCAGGGGCGGCCCGTATCGGAGGCATCGAGTGCGGGGGCATTGCTCCCATAAAACCCCGCTTGTGTGCCGTCGGGGTTGGCTTGATAAGCCCCCGCGCCCGTGGCCGTAAAGGGCAGAAACTGCTGGGTTTGTCGTCCGTAGGCATCGTACTGCACAAAACTCACCACGTCTTTGCCCGTAGGACTGCTCACCGCTTGAACGGTTTGGAGCGGGCGACCGAGGCCATCGGCGTATTCTACGGTGGTGTTTACCTGCTTGGCATCGGTGGGATTGGCGTTGGTTTGCTTGTAGGTTTTGGTCTGTACGAAGTTTTGCGAAGTAGTCTGCCCGATAGTAACCTCAAAAAGCGAGCAAATCAACAGTACGGAGATTGCTGACTCCCTATTGTCATCAATGAGGAATTTCCAGAACCCTCTCAACAGGAGAGGGCAGGATGTGGTTCGCAGCACCATGGTAGTAGATTTTTGGGGTACAAAAAAAACGCGGCACGCCGCCGTTGATTCTGTACCTGAGGCCGTAGGAAGCCGCGCAAACAAATCAAAGCGACGCCCGCGCGGTGCACGGGCGTTTTGCTTTGACTTTCTGTTTGCTTGAAATTTCCTACGTTTCAGATACAAGTCCGTCAAGCGTAAAAACGCTAACCAATATTTCAAAAGTGCTTGCGTTAAGCACGAGTCAAACATATAGAAGTTTGGTCTATCAAACAAGTATGTTGGCGTATTTTTTTTATGCGTCAATGACTTTGCGATACACTTTTTTGGTTTCGGGGAGGGGTTGGATGCCCATTTCTTCGTCCAGCACTTTTTGGCATTGCTGATAGGTTTTGATGGCCATGGGGCGGTTGCCTTTGAGCAAATAGGCTTCCATTTGGATGCGGTAAGCGTCTTCCCATGCGGCATCTATGAGCAGGGCTTGCTGACAAAGCTGAATACTTTCCATTTGGTTTTCGGTCAATACCAACTCCGCCAACGTAATATACGCACCCAGCGTAAGTACCTGCAACCGCTCGCGCTCGTCGGCGGCCCAGTCTTCGTAGAGGCGGTCGGGCAGGTACATGCCTTTGTAGAGGCTTAGTGCTTCACGGAAGGCGGTTTTGGCCATTGACGGATTGTCCACAAGGGTCTGATTGCCAATCGTAATGAGGGTTTCGAGGGCCTCGGCATCTATCCAAAGATGGGCGGTATTGAGTTGATAAGTAAGGCCAACGCGGGTAATGAAGTGGGCTTCGGAGTGACTTTTGCGTTGCGGTTCGAGGGCTTTGTTGATGCCGTGGAGGGCTACTTTGAAGGTTTGTTCTACCGTATCGGGGTCGTCGTCTGGCCAAAGGCGGTCTATGATTTGCTCTTTGTGGAGGGCTTTGCGGTGGCGTACCATCATCAAAAACTGAAACAACTGCACGGCTTTGTCGCGTCCCCAATCTTTGGAAGTCAATAAAACACCCTCTCGTCCCACCTGAAAGTTGCCCAAAGTTTGCACTTGCACCAGTGCTTCTTGGTGTTTTTGGAGAAGGGTTGTTATTTGATTTTCAGCAAGATTCATCTGCCCCCAAACCCCCGATGGGGGCTATTTGTAGAAAATTTTGTAATACCTACTCCTTGTTCCGTTTTCCTTTTTCTCCTTTCTCCGTCAGTTTATCCATTTTTTCGTGCAATGTGCTGACTTCGGTGGTGAGTTTTTCGAGGAGTTTAAGCATGTTTTTGTAGTCCGATTTGGTCGCGCCGCGCCATTCGTCTATTTCTATTTCGCCGAGTTTTTGTTCTATCGCACCGCCTACTTGCTGAATCTGCTCTTGGATTTGCTCTTGAATCTGCTCCTGCATTTTTTTGGGGTCTTTGATAGATTCCATCACGAGTTTGGGCGTGGTAGCGGCAAATTTTTTCCAGAGGTCAAAGCTCTTCGACACGATGCCTTTTTGCTCTTCGGGCGTTTTGTGTTCGACCGCTTGCAGGGTAAGGTCGGCGAGTTGTTGTTGTACAAAATCCGTCGCTTCTTGAAAGGTAGCGAAGCGGGTTTCCTCACCACTCTGCACGTGACGAATGTGTCCGCGCCATTGGATTTGGTCTTCGCCGTCGTCGCCTTTGTAGATTTTTTGGGTAAAACGCACCACAAACGAGGCCGTTTCGTCTTTTTTCGTTGCCATGTCTTTGTTTGAAGCGTTTGAATTTACTGTTTACGGCCTACTGCTTTCAAAATCACCTGATAGGGGCCTTTGAGGTCATCATTTTGGCGCAAAGTCACTTCCAAATCTGTTTCACCAGCGGGGAGGTTCAGCTTTTGAATCGTTCCAATTTTGCCATCCTCCGAGAGCGTTCCTGTCCATTCTTTGCCAAAAGCCGACAACACCAACTGACGGTTTGGCATGGGTTTTTCTAAAATCACTTCGGCGGTGTATTGCGTAGCGCGTTGGCTTTTGAGGCGCCACACACCTCGCTCTCCCCAACCTGTTCCGTGTGTCAGTTGCCAATCTTGCTTGCTCAGGCGCGTCGTAGTTTCTTGGGGGCTTCCTATCACAATGCGCGGCTTGGCGTAGTTGTCGGGGCGCGTATGCGACACTTCATCTAACCAACGAAGGTAGTCTTTTTTCATCATTTCTAACACTTCTACCTGCGTCATGGCCAAGTTTTGGCTTTCGGTGGGGTCGTTGAGTACGTCATATAATTCAAAGGCTTTTCCGTCGGTACTGAGAAGTTTGTATTGGTCACTGCGCGCGGCAAAATTGACAAAAGGCTGTGGTTCGTTGCCACGGTGCCATTGAAGATAAAGCGTGCGAGGCGCCCATTTGACCATCGCACCTTGGAGTTGGGGCAGAAAACTCCGCCCGTCTATGGCGCGGTCGGTAGGGAGAGATGCCCCCGCTGCATCGGCCAAAGTAGGCATGAGGTCTATGTGAGCCACGGGGGTGTCATTGGTATGCCCTGCTTTAACTTGGTGCGGCCAATGCCAGAAAAAACTTGTGCGAATGCCTCCGTCGTGTACCTGCCCTTTCATGCCGCGCATATTGCCCACGAAGCGGCGCGTGTTGGGGCCGTTATCGGTCATAAAAATCACAATGGTGTTGTCTTTAATGCCCCATTCGGTGAGTTTTTGGGTAAGTCGCCCCACGTTTTGGTCAATGTTTTCAATCATGGCAAACACCCTTGCCACGGCGTCGGCGCGTTCGTTCATTTTGCCTTCGGGTGGGGGCAAAAGTGACGTTAAATCCTTCTGTTGGTATTTTTTGTACAAATCCTGCGGTACATCGTCAAACGGGTCGTGGGGGGTATTGGTGGCAATATAAGCAAAAAAAGGTCGTTTTTGCTGCACGTTTTTTTGCATAAAAGTCATTGCTTCCTCAAAATACACATCGGTACAATATCCTTTGGTGGGTGTGGGTTGGCCGTTTTTGAAGAGTGTCACGTTGGTATAGCGGCGTTGGTTTTCTATCAAATCGGAGGGTTGGGCCAATCCTCCCCCAAAATGCACCAGCGATACGTCAAAGCCCTGGTCAATGGGCCGCATGGGGTAGCAGTCGCCCAAGTGCCATTTGCCAAAAATTCCATTTTGATAGCCCCGTTTTTTCAAAACTTCGGCCACGGTCACCTCCTCAGTGTGCATCATAGAACGGCCTATGTAGGTGTCGGTTACGCCCGTGCGGTAGTTGTAGCGGCCCGTCATCAAGCTCGCGCGGGTGGGGCTACACACCGGACTCACGTAGAAATGCCGCATTTGGGCACTCTGCCGCGCCAATGCGTCAATGTGAGGTGTCTCGATGATGGCGTTGCCCGTTGCCCCCAAATCGCCATAACCTTGGTCGTCAGTGATAATCAGGATGATGTTGGGCGGGGAAACGGCAGGTTTTTGGGCCATCAATGAGACCGCGCATAACAGAAAAAACAAGAGGAGAGGTTTCATTGAGCGTGCGTTATTAGTCCATTAATCGTTCCAAGATAATTTCTTTGATTTTACGAAGAATGAAGATAATTTGTTGAGCATCATCCCATTGCGATGAGTCAAACGACTGACTGATAACGTATTGATTTCCCTCCAAAATACTAAAAAACCAAAACCGGCCTTGTACATAACAGCCATAGATGGGTTTTTCATTGTTGTTTTTGGCTTGCCCTATCAGCATCCCACCCAGCATTTGTCCGATGGGGTCACCCGAATACTTCTTTTCTCTTTTATATCGCATCGGCGAACCGTCATGCAAGTGTTTTTATCATCTCTCCAATACCTTTGGAAAGCATCATATCTGACTTACAGCTGAGTAACACATCGCCAATCGTGGCCGAAATCTCGCGGTCGTAGTAAGTTTTGATTGGGTCGTCAAAATAAGCCAAAAGCATCATCATACTGATAAAATTCATTTTGAGTTCTTCTTCATTCCAATGACTCATATTTTTTATCAGCTTTTGGTGAACTTGATGAAGCAGGTATTTTTCATGCTCATTCAGCTCTATATGTTTATCTATTGTTAGCCATTCTTTTAAAAGCGGAGTGGGTTCATAAAGTGTTTGTAAACCAAACGCCTCCACCAAAAT
>JALOLW010000295.1 GCA_025455795.1 Spirosomataceae bacterium | reverse complement strand
CGATATGAAATACCAAACGCATTTGTCAATGCCCCTTGTCTTATCGGCAATTATGCCGATATACCCGCTATTTCCGAGCGGATTGTATTAAGACCGTTTGAGGCGTTGGTGGTTGCTCACGCTTCCTTAAATAAAGTTTGAGGAGTGATGAAAATCAAAAAATATTTGGAAAAATAAAACCTTTGCTCTATCTTGGTAGTATTGATAGTTTTTGGGTGGCTGAATTTTGGCAAAATCGGTGATAGTTGAGGCGATGTCGGTGTTCAGTACCATTTCGTCAATGTCTTGATGCTGGCAAAATCGGTGATAGTTGAGGCGATGTCGGTGTTCAGTACCATTTCGTCAATGTCTTGATGCTTGGCCTTGGGGTCGTAAATAATGAGCGGGACCCGCACCGACAAATCGTACATCATCCACTTGTCGGCGAGTTGTCTTTCGCCCAAAAAATACCCATTGTCGCCCATCAAAATGATAATGGTATTCTGGTCTAAACCTTGTTTTTTGAGTTGTTCTCGAATTTTCCCAATCTCAATATCAACCCCCGCAATCATGCGATAATAGGCTTTCATCATGCGTTGGTATTTTTCGGGATTGTCAAAACGCCAAGTCCAACGCAGGTGGCTAAACCCGTCTCTTACGCCTTTGGGTTGGGCATTGAAGTAGTCATCGCTAGCGTATTTGGGCGGGGCAATGGTCGTGTTTTCCAGCAAATGAGCCGTTTGTTCATCGTAAAAATACTGGTCGGGGGCACCATCGTGTGCGTGCGGGGCCGAGAAACTCAATGACAGGCAAAATGGCTTATTTTTGGGAGTTTTCGCTATAAAATCAATCGCCTTTTGACCCGTGTAGCGGGTCAGGTGAACGGTGTCTTGGCCTAATTTTTTGTAGAAATAGCCGCGTTTGTCTTTGAAAGTGTTGTTTCGGTCATAGTCTTCGTGACTGTCGAAAAGGTCGTTGAGCTTGTCATAATTTACCCCAAATTTACCATAAAAACCCGTATGATAGCCTGCGTCTCTAAGCACCTTTGGGTAGGCGGTCTGCATGTATTCTTGCCTGATGTTGCCCGTTTGGAAGGTGTATTTGTGGGTGCGCTCGTACATGCCGCTCAAAATGGTGGCACGGCTGGCAGCACAGATGGGAGTGGAGGCCATGGCTTTCTTGAAAAATGTGCCGTTTTGGGCCAATTTATCCATTTCGGGCGTATGAGCGTAAGGGTTGCCGAGGTAGCTGAGAGCATCAAACCGATGGTCGTCGGTGAGGATAAAAATGATATTGGGGCGCGATGACGCGACTTGCCCAAAGGCATTGAAAAATACCAAAGCGCAAAAAATGGTGAGGCGAATTTTCATGCAGAAGTAGTGGCAAATTTTTCATTTTGGCCTTCACAGAAGCCGATTTGTGGAAAGCAGCGCTGGCAATGAGGACAATCGTTACAGCTCTCGGTCATGTCAATTACTGCCTGATACTTTCCCCGTTTTGGCAGGCATGCCAGGCTGTGTGATTTCAAAATTTTCCTTCTTTTTGGCATCGGCCACGATTTTGCGCACGTCGGCGAGGAGTTTTTTGGCGTCATACACGATACCATCTTTGACCGTGTATTTGACACCGCCCACCCTTACTACTTCGTTTTTGTCGTTGAGGCGGATGGCCCCCGTGCCGTACAATACCTTCAAGTTGGCCAGTGGGTTTTCTTCCGTTATCACAAAGTCGGCCAGCTTGCCTACTTCTACCGAACCGATTTCTTTCTCCATGCCGAGGGCTTCTGCGCCTTTGATGGTGGCCGCCCGAATCACCTCCATCGGATGAAAGCCCGCTTCGCGCAGTAACTCCAACTCGCGGATGTACGCAAAACCGTACAACTGATAGATAAAACCCGAGTCGGACCCCGCCGTGACGCGCCCGCCACGGTTTTTGTAGTCGTTGATAAAAGTCATCCAAAGGCGGTAGTTTTCTTTCCAAGCTACTTCCTGCTCCGTACCCCAGTTGTGCCAGTACGACCCGTGCGAAATGCGGCTCGGTCCATAAAATCGCCACAACGACGGCAGCGTGTATTCTTCGTGCCACTCCGCGCGGCGGGCAAGCATGAGTTCGCGGTTGGCTTCGTAGATATTGAAAGTAGGGTCGAGCGTAAAATCCAGTTTCAGCAGTTCGTCCATGACATAATTCCAACGTTCAGACCCTTGTTTCGCGGCCTGTTTCCACAGTTTTCCTGCTTCTTCAAAGCGGTTTTGCTCGTTGTTATAGTTGTAGTCAGCAGGGTAAGTTTGAACGGTTTTGTCGTCAAACAACGCCTCTGGCAGGCCGTACCAGTGTTCCATGCTTGTCAGGCCCGCTTTGGCCGTGGCGAGTACATTCATGCGGGCTACTTCGGTTTGGGCGTGGTGGCAAGCCGAGCGAAGCCCGAGCTTTTTGTTTTCTTGCAAGGCCGCCGTGAATACTTCGGGTTCGGCCCCAAAAAACTTGATGCCGTCGGCCCCGCGCTGCGCGTTCATGCGTACCCATTCGCGGGCTTGCTCAGGCGTGGTGATAAAATCTTTTGCTCCTTGCCCAAATACGGTATAGGCTTTGATGCGAGGGGCGGTGATTTGGTTTTTGGCACTTTTGTCGCGGTGTTCGAGCACCCAATCGAGGCCATTGCCGCAAGACGGGTCGCGTACGGTAGTGACCCCGTGCGCCAGCCACAGCTTGAATACGTACTCGGCGCCCGCTCCCTGCGCCGCACCTCCGATATGCCCGTGCATATCCACAAAGCCCGGCATGAGATACATGCCCGAGCAGTCCAGCACTTGGTCGCCAGCGTTGGCTTTGATTCCGTCTTTGTCGGTGCGGGGCATCCCTGGATAACCCGCCTGACGGATTTGAACGATGCGATTTTTTTCTACCACCACGTCCATCGGCCCAATCGGCGGCGAACCCGTGCTATTGATGATGGTCACCCCTTTGATAATGAGCCGATTGTGCGGCCCGTCGCCCTCCGCGCGGTTGGGGGCTTTTTCGACTTGGGCGTGCAGGATTCCTCTCCCGAAAAAAGTCGGGATTGCAATGACAAAATAGACAAGTGCAAAATGTAGAATTCGTTTCATTGTGGTAAGAAGCCCCCAACCCCGAAGGGGTGTATGAATGAGGAATTGTATGGTTTAACAAAATTTTGGATGACTCAAAAATACAATAAAAAACGGGCAAAGGTTTGCACTTTTGCCCGTTTTTTCTGTTGGTGGTCGTTATGCTTCGTCCACTTCTACTTCTTCTTCGGTTTCAACCGCCGTTTTTGGGTTTTTGATGGCCTTATTTTCAATTTCTTGACGCTTGGCCTTGTACTTTTTGATTTGTATTTTCAGCGCATCAAGGGCTACGTCGGTCGCTTCTTCAAACGTTTTACCTTTTTCTTTCACAAACAGTTCGGCGTTGGGAACTTTGATTTTTATCTCCAATACCTTGTTTTGAACTTTACTATTTTCGCTTTTATCTAATCGGAGATAGACCTCTCCGCCAGTGATTCGGTCGTAAAATGTTTCGAGTTTTTCTAACTTTTTTTGGATGAATCCCAGCAGCTTCGCGTCGGCGTCGAAGTGAATGGAGTGCATTTGGAGTCTCATAATACACGCACGGTTTAAGTGGAACAAAATTAAATTGAGGAAAAAAAACGGCCTGCCAATTGCCAGACCGTTTTTGCTCAAGAATGTTCAAAACGAACCTCTTGAATTATGAGACTAACTTGGTACTTTAATTTGACATAACCAAATCTTTGGGCGGCTATTTTTACAACTTTATTTTAACTCGCTCAATGTCAGGGCATCCATATCAGTGAAAGTGTAGTTTTCTCCCGCCATGGCCCACAAAAACGAGTAACTTGTCGTCCCCGCACCCGCGTGGATAGACCAAGGCGGCGAGATGACCGCTTGCTCGTTGGCTACTACGATGTGGCGCGTTTCTTCGGGTGCACCCATAAAATGAAAAATCCGCTGATCTTCGGCCATGTCAAAGTAAACGTATATCTCCGAGCGGCGGTCGTGGGTGTGAGGTGGCATGGTATTCCAGACGCTACCGTTTTTCATGGCAGTCATACCCATCACGAGTTGGCAGCTTTCGAGGCCGTCGGCGTGGATGTACTTGTAAATTGTGCGCATATTGGCAGTCTCGGTGCTGCCAAGTTCTACGGGCATGGCTTCGGCGGCTTTCATCAAGGCCGTGGGGACTTGGCGGTGCGCGGGCGTAGAAATCAAGACAAACTTAGCGGGAAACTCGGGGTCTAAGGTCTTGAAAGTCACTTGCTTGTTGCCTTTGCCAACGTAGAGGCAGTCGCGTTTTTGAAGGGTAAAGAGTTCGTCACCCACCATTACAAAGCCATCACCGCCCACGTTGAGGATGCCCAGTTCGCGTCGTTCTAAGAAATAATCCGAGCGAAGTTCCTCATAAACAGGTAATTTGTGCATTTGTCCTACGGGCTTGATACCTCCCACAATCATCCGGTCGTGGTGGGTGTAAACAAAGTGAAACTGGTCGGGGACGAACAGTTTTTCCATCAAAAACTCCTCACGAATACGATGCGTGTCGTAGTGCTTGAAATCCGTGGGATTGGTCGTGTGACGAACTTGGATGTGCATAATCAGTATTGAGTAATGCGTATTGAGTAATGGGTGATGCGTATTGCGTAGTGGGTATTGAGTAGTGCGTAGTGGGTATTGGGCATTCCCTAACAAGGCAACTCAATACGCGATACCATCTACTCAATACCTATTTTAGAATTGGTTCTAACGCTTTGTTGTTTTTATCAAGCCATTCGGTGATGTCTTCTACTATTTGTCTGACGCCGATTTGTGGTTTCCAACCAGTGAGTTGGGTCACTTTGGTGTTGTCGGTTACGTACAGTCGGATATCAGCAGTGCGGGTCTCGGGAACTTGCTTGATGGGAATCGTCTTGCCCGTCACTTCTTGGCAGATTTTGGTCAATTCTTGCAGTGAGGTGCTGCTTTCGAGTCCACCGCCCGCGTTGAGGGTTTGGCCATTTACTTTTTCGATGTTGTGCAACTGCCAGTCAATCAAGCGGTACAAGTCGGCTACGTGGAGCATATCGCGGGTTTGTTTGCCCGTACCACCGTAGCCAAAGTATCCCAACTGCTGTTCCCAGTAGTGTTTGGCTATCCACAGCACCATCACGCCCTGGTCCACCTTGCCCATTTGCCAGGGGCCTGTGATGACCCCGCAGCGGTTGGTGACAGTCCGCAAGCCATAAAACTCGTTGTACTCTTGAATGAGCAATTCCGAGGCCAGCTTGGTCGTGCCGTAAAGCGAGCGTGCGCCTTCAAGCGGGAAATCCTCGGCGATACCTTTGGACGATACGCCGCGCACGGGTTGCTCGTCGGTGAGGGCAAAGCGCGTATCGGTTTCGACAAAGTTCAAGGTCTCAATCGTTTTGATGGGATAGACGCGGCTTGTCGAAAGAAAAATAAAATCAGCGCGGTGTTTGAGGGCGTAGTTGAGGCAATTGACCGTCCCAAAAAGATTGGTATTGATGAGATAGTCGGGCGTACCGTCCAGTCCTGCCAGTACCGACGGTTCGGCAGAGGCTTCAATGACGGCATTGACGGCGGGAAGCGAGTCAAAGTCTTCTTTGGAGCGAATATCACCGTGTACGTAGGTGATGCCCGCCTGCGCGAGACGCGCCACGTTGAGTTCTGAACCCTTGCGTTTGAGGTTGTCCAGACAATAAATCTCGTAAGTGGGATAGTTACCCTTGCGTTTGAGGTTGTCCAGACAATAAATCTCGTAAGTGGGATAGTTGGTTTTGAGGGCAATAGCCAGCGATGACCCCACAAAGCCAGCCCCTCCAGTAATCAGAATTTTCACAATGTTTGTATGATTCGTTTGTAATCGGTTGAATGGCGTCGTTTATGAATAGACGCGCGTTAGTTTTACAGTTTCGACAGGGCGAATGATAAGCGGGACTTTTTCGACTTTGACCGCACTCGTGTCCAATCCAAACCATTTATCTTCGCTGTTGGTAAACTGCTTGATAAAGAAATACGCCTTCATAATGATTTGCTCAAAAAAAGGCAGTTCGTTT
>JALOLW010000294.1 GCA_025455795.1 Spirosomataceae bacterium | reverse complement strand
GCGAATTTTTGCCAAAGCCGCCTTTGAGTTTTCGTACCGCCTGCCACGGGTCAAAACCGAGGCTTTTGCCGATAGCAACCCGCCCGAATTGATGAACCGCTTTTTTGACGTACTGACGGTACAAAAAACGCTTCCTAAGGTTTGTTGTCTTTTTATCACCCGTTTTTCATTGCGTTTAGTTTGGTGATTTTGTTTGTGTTTTTTGTGATAGTCCGCATCAACGGCCTCAAAGGACTCGAAACAAGCATCAAAGAATCCAAATACAAATACCGCGTAGTGGCGTGGTTGGAGGATATTGCTTCTACATTGCTCCCCTTCAAACTTTCAGGAACGACGAGCCTGCCCGTGCAGAAAATGGACGGATTGGTCAATAATTACCTCACTTATCGTACCGAGCACTTCAAAATTCTGAAAGGATTTTACTATTACGCACTGGCGTTCAAGACGTTGGTGATTGGTGGTTTGTTGGTCTTGGGTACGTTTTTGTTGGTCAATCGGGAGATTACCCTCGGCGAATTTGTGGCCTCAGAGATTGTAATCGTATTGCTCACCGGGGCGGTAGAGAAGTTGTTTTTGAGCATTGACAATGTGTTTGACCTCTTGACCGCCGTGGACAAAATAGGCCACGTCACCGACCTCGAAATGGAGAAAGAAGGCGGCTTTAAGTTTACGCCCAATCAGTGCGCCGCAGGGATGGCCGTGCAGGTGCGTGGTCTTTCATATTCTTATCCCAATCTTTCCAAAAAAGCCCTCGACAACATCAATTTGGATTTTCACGCGGGCGAGTCGGTTTGCGTAACGGGCCAAAACGGCAGTGGTAAACATACGCTCTTCAAGGTGCTGTCGGGCGTGGCGACTTCGTACCAAGGGAGCGTTCAGTACAATGGAATTTCGATGCGTGATTTGGACATCACTTCGCTGCGTTCTTTCGTGGAAATGAACTTCCCCAACCAAGAGATTTTTGATGGTACGATTCTCGAAAACCTCACCATGGGCCGCTCGGGTATCACGCTCGAAGACGTGCAGCATACCCTCGAAAAATTGCATTTGACCGAAGACATCGCCAAGCTGCCCGAAGGACTCAATACCCCGATGATTTCGGGCGGCAAGCGCATGGCGTTGAGTTTTGTGACCAAAATCGCCCTCGCACGCTGTGTTTTGACCAGACCTAAACTGCTGCTTATTACCGATGCCCTTCAAGACATTGAGCGACAGGAGCGTTTGCGGTTGATTCAGTATCTGACCGATTCGGCCAATCATTGGACCCTCATCGTCCTCTCCAACGACCCCGCCTTTATGGGGGCTTGCGACCGCGTGGTGGTGATGGAAAACGGCCAAGTGGCAGCTACTGGCGACTACAAAACCGTGTTGAAGCGAGTAGCCATGTATGAGAATTAGTTAGCCCCCAACTCCCGAAGGGGACTTAGTGTTTGGTTAATGTGATGTTTACCCGACGACTCCAAGCAGTTTCAGAGAATTAAAGAAGACTAAAAATGATCAATATTTCAGAACATAAAGTACATTCAGAAATCGTAGAGCACCAACTCCAAGCGTTGGACACGCTCCACTCTCCCAAAACCGCCAAAACCCTCTACCGTTGGGTGATGGGTATATTTTTGTTGTTGTTTGTGTGTATGTTTTTGCCTTGGCGTCAAAACCTCAACGGCAAAGGCTACGTGACCGCTCTCACACCCCAAGACCGTCCTCAAAACGTGCAGAACGCCGTGGCAGGACAAATCAAGGAGTGGAAAATACGGGAAGGGCAGTTTGTCAAAAAAGGGGATACGCTCTTGGTCATCACGGAGGTCAAAGACGACTACTTCGACCCGCAGGTGCTGGTGCGTACACAGGAGCAAATTCAGGCCAAAAAAGACGCGATTGTAGCCTATCAAGCCAAAATCTCGGCCTTGGACCAGCAACTCGCCGCCCTCCGCAATGGTCTCCAACTCAGTCTCCAAAAGGGCCGCAACAAGGTGATCCAGTCACGGCTCAAAGTACGGGCAGATAGTGCTGATTTGGTGGCAATCAGAAGGAATTTTGACATTGCCAACGACCGCCTCGCACGTGGCGAAGCCATGCTCAAAGACGGAGCCGTGTCGCTGCTCGACGTAGAAAGTCGCCGCCTCAAAGTCCAAGACGACCAAGCCAAGGTACAGACCCAGACCCAAAAATTGGATATTTCGCGCAACGAACTCATCAACGCCCGCGTGGAGCTGGGTTCGATAGACGCCGAATACCAAAAAGACATTGCCAAAGCACTCTCCGACAAAAGCTCGGCCCTGTCGAGTTTGGCCGAAGGACAGGCCGAACTGTCGAAATTGGAAAACAAATACGAAAATATCCGCATCCGCCGCGACCAGTACGTGATTCGCTCTCCGCAGGACGGCTACGTGGTCAAAACCCTCAAAGCAGGGCTTGGCGAAACCATCAAAGAAGGGGAGTCTATTGTGACGCTCCAACCCCAAGCCCCCGAATTGGCCGTAGAACTGTATGTCAAAGCGATGGACTTGGCGTTGATTCAGCCAGGCCGTCATGCCCGATTGGAGTTTGACGGATGGCCCGCGTTGCAGTTTTCGGGTTGGCCAGGTGCTTCCGTGGGTACTTTTGGCGGTGCAGTGGCCATTGTGGACAGGGTCAATAGCAAAAACGGGGAGTATCGCCTCCTCATCAAGCCTGACCACCTCGGCAATGAAAACGAAACCTGGCCTGAACAACTTCGGATTGGTTCGGGCGTCAAAGGATTTGTGATGCTCAAAGACGTGCCTATTTGGTGGGAACTATGGCGACAACTTAACGGTTTTCCGCCTGATTATCTGGATGATATTCTCCCCGATGAAGCAGCGGAGAAGAAGAAGTAAGCATTAAGGAGTTGAGCAAAAGTTTTCGGGTGTATCCCTACAAGGGTTCAAAACCCTTGTGGGACTGCATGCGACGATTCAAGCACTCGAAAACTTTTGCTTTAGTATCGCAAGATGGTGTGCGTTTGTAACGCGCACCATCGAGATGTGCGTTACAAACGCACACCATCACATTAAAGAACCAATAAAAGCCAAAAATGAAGTTTTTAAAATCCATTTTCCTCATATTCATCTTCCAAACCTCTTGGGCGCAGCTTGACACTGCCAAAGTGTTTAGTTACCAAGACTTTTACGATTTGGTTGTCAAAAACCACCCCGTTCTCAAACAAGCCAATACGCTCCCCGACAATGCTAAAGCCGAACTTTTGATGGCCAAAGGAGCTTTTGACCCTAAGTTCAGTACCAGTTTTGACCAAAAATATTTTGCCAATACCTACTATTTTAATTTTTGGGATTCTCAGCTCAAAGTACCCATTCAAGCAGGGGGAATTGACGTGAAAGTAGGTTTTGAACGCAACGTAGGCCAAGCCCTCGGGACCGACATCCTTACGCCCCCCGACGGCCTCAGCTACATAGGCGTAGAGATACCCGTGCTGCAGCGACTCCTCATAGACCAACGCCGCGCCGACCTCCGCAACGCCCGTATTTTTCAGCGAATCGCCGACGCCGAGCGCGTCAAAATTATCAACAAACTCGTTCTCAATGCCGCCAAAACTTACTGGGATTGGTATTTTTCGTACCGTAACTTGGTCTTGACCAAGGAGTTTTATGATTTGGCAGTGATGCGCTATGACTTGGTCAAAAAACGGGTCAATCAGGGCGATTTGCCAGGCTTAGACAGCACCGACGCCCAAGTGACGCTCCTCGACCGTAAAGTGATGCTCGAACAAGCCACCGTGGATTTTCAAAACGCCCGCTTGGTGCTGTCCAACTACCTTTGGAGTGCCGAAGGTGACCCCCGCGAAATACCCGATTTTGCCATTCCGCAAGCAAGTGGCGCCCGTGTCATAGACGAACAAAGCCTCGCCCAACTCCTCGACTTGGCCCGTCAGCGACACCCCGAAGTACAGAAGTTGGAATTTAAAAACCAGCAACTACAAACCGACTGGCGGTTGGCCAAAAACAACATGCTTCCGCGTTTGGACTTTGGCGTGTCGTCGCTCAATCTCACCCACCGCCTCATCACGGGCTATCAGGGCGACAACAGCAAAAGTAATTACCCCATCATTCCCAATTTTTATAAATTCAACGCCGACTTCTCGATGCCTTTGTTTTTGCGAAAAGAACGTGGCAAACTCCAACAAGTAGAAGTGAAACAACTACAAAATACACTGGAAATCAAACAGATAAGACGGGAAATCAACAACGACATCACCGCTTCTTACAACGATGTCAAGGCCATCGAAAGGCAGATTAGAGAGCAGCAGTTGGCCGTAGAGCGGCAGGGACAGTTGCTAAGACTAGAAGAAATGCGCTTCGGCATTGGTGAGAGTCAGTTGTTTTTGGTCAATCAGCGCGAAGCCAAACTCAACGAACTTCGCGTCAAGCTCGAATCCATGAAAGCCAAGTACGAAAAAGCCAAAGCCACACTCCTCTTTGCCGCAGGAACGAGTGAGTGGTAGGATGATGTATTTAAACACATCATTATGTCAATCGAAAGTCACCTACAACAGGAATTAACCCTTTTTAGATGACAGTTTTGACCAGTTTATTTTTCTTACGAATGGATTTACCTCATCCAATTTTTTTTGGATTATTTTGTCACCTGTGGATTTAGGCTTTTCAGTATTTTGAGTTGTCACCATAGCTTTCTTCTTATGATATAATAGTCGTATGAAGTATTCTTTTCAAATTTGAAAATACTGCCTTCATCATATCCGCCAAATACATCGAATGTTTGTTGGATGTGGTCAAGTTCTCGACTGATGATATAGATGACGACATAACTAATTGGAAGAGATAATTGGACTATTCCCAAAAATGGGATTCCAGAAATTATCAATCCATTTTTTGGCAAAAGACAGGGATTTTGAAGCCTTATCAAAGGCATCATTTAAAATCTGATTTAGTTGTGCTAAATTGGCAATCACTCCATTGGTTCCTATATCTTCTTTGATGGTTTTCCAAAGTCTTTCAATAGGATTCAGGTTAGGGGAGTACGTGGGTAAGTTGACGATACAAATGCCAAGAATAGCGGCTTTGCGTTCAATAGCAGAAGTTATATGCGCTGGATGATTGTCCCAAATCAAAATAACGCCATCATATTCCAAGTGTTGTTCTTTGATTTTATCAAGCATTTTGAGGAAGGTTTCTTCGTTTCCTTGTTGAATAGGAATTAGTAAGCTTTTACCGCGAATGGCATAAAAGCCAAAACAATTCTGTTTGGTTTTAGAAGTATTTACCTTACCAATGAGGTTTTTGTGAAATGACCACACCCGAGTGTTGTTACAGTAAAGTTGAAAAGTGGACTCGTCACCAAAAGCAATAGCCATCTTAGAGATGTCTTTTGTTCCCATTGCGAGTACGTCAGCAACGGCTTGCAAGCGTTGACTAAACTTTTCTTTATGATGTTCAGACTGCCTATAATCCCGTGGTTGGGGCTTGTAGCAGTACATTTTCATTTGACGTAGAAGTCTTTGCACTTGACGTTTGGTATAGGTTACTAAAAAACGTTCTTTGATTAAGTTTACAATGCGACCACAAGTCCAAAAATCTGACTCCTCAATAAGAATCTTTTTAAGAGCTTCCTTTTGAGGTTGGGTTAATCTGGGTCTGGCTC
>JALOLW010000293.1 GCA_025455795.1 Spirosomataceae bacterium | reverse complement strand
GATGCCAAAGGCTACCAAATGCTCAAAAAAGCCTTTGCTACCGCGCAGAAAAACAAGGTGTTGCTCTACGACATCATGACCGAACGCTCGGAAATCACAACGCTGCTTCAACGCGAGCTTTCGCAAATCCCCGCGATTTTTGGGCAGTTGGAGCGCGGTACACCCGACAACCCCGCCGTGGTCAAAGAAAGCGTGCATCACTTTTTTAAGTACGTATCGGGCGTACCGCTCAAACGCCCCGCTTGGTTTATGGACGTGGCGCAGCAAGGCGAGGGAATCGTGGATGTCACCACGCACTTGGTGGATTTGGTACAGTGGGCGGCTTTTCCTGACGCACCGCTCAAAACCTCAGACGCGAAACTCCTTTCGGCCAAACGTTGGCCTACTACCATGACACCCAAAGAATTTGAGGGCATCACGGGGCTGAGTTCGTTTCCTGATTACCTCCAAAAAGACGTAACAAACAACGCTTTGTCGGTTTATGCCAACGGCGAAATCAATTACACGCTCAAGGGGATTCATGCCAAAGTAAAGGTGCTGTGGAATTATAGCATTCCCGAAGGTGGCGATACGCACTACTCCATCATGCGGGGCAGCAAAGCCAACCTCGAAATAAGACAAGGGAAAGCCGAAAAGTTTGTCCCTCAACTTTACATCAAGCCCTTGAACGTGCCTGACAGCGAGGTACAAACGGCTTTTGCGGCATTGCAGAAAAAATACGAAGGCATCGCGCTCCAAAAACAAGGCGATGAGTGGCTTGTCTCTATCCCCGACCGCTACCGTACTGGCCACGAAGCGCATTTTGGGGAAGTGATGGAGCGTTTTCTCCAATACCATGCTGCCCACAAACTACCTGCTTGGGAAGTACCCAATATGCTCGTCAAATACTACATTACGACCAAGGCGTTGGAAATGGCCAAAAAGCCATAGCTTCCCACTCGTGGCACGACTGCTGCGAACTCGCTGTTAATGAAACTATAAGCCTCAGTCGTGCCACGAGTAAACACGTTGGAAATGGCCAAAAAGCCTTAATCCTTGCTCTTAATTTCTGCTGGCTTCTATTTCGGCGGTGATATAGGCAAAACTTGCCCATTGGTTGCCTCCGAGGAGACGTTGGTAAAGTTCTTTGCCCTCCGTTGTTTTGCCGTTGAGCAAGTAGTAATTGGCCAATCCCAACGTCATGGTGGCGTTGCTCAGAGAATTGGGTTGAGTCACTTCAGCGCGGACGGCATCGGGCGATAGACTGCTTTGATGAAGCATCAAAATACGTTGATAGTCCATGTTTTCGATGAGAGGCAGGGCCGCAATTGTTTGCGGTTCTGTTCCCAAAATAGCCCTAAATAACTTCAAATCCAGCAAATCTTGGGCTTTTTGTGCTTGATTGGTGCGCCGATAACACAGATAGAGCCAATTGGCCGTGGCTACGTACATATCCACGTTGCGCGCGGCACGAAGGTCTTCTTCATAGTACGGGATTGCCTGACCGAACTCGCCTTTTAAATACAGACACAACCCTAAGTGATAGCGGATGTTGGACTGTAGCGTACTGGTAGGTATTCCTTTGGCGTTGGGCATTCCGTCGGGTTCGGTTTCGTCGGGCTTGCCGCGCGTGAGGGCGTAGGCTTTTTTAAAATCGGCGATGGCTTTGTCCAAACACCGCAACGTGAGGTAACGGTGCCCTCGGTGACGGTACAGGCGGGCGTCGTTGGGATGGTGTCGAAGGCCGTTGGTATAAATCTCAATCGCCTCTGCATAGCGACCCAAATAGGCAGTGCGGCGTCCGTACCAAATGATGGCGTCGGCGTCGGTTGGACGGCGGTTCCAGTCGGCTTTGGCGGCGGCCCATTTTGCCTCCATGTCTTTGCGGGCTTGTTCTCCAATCACGGGCGGTACCACCACCGTTGCGCAGGCTTCGGCCAACACCTTCTCGGGCGTAACCGTGGCGGTTTTCATCTGCCGTGGCAGCCGAAATACTTCTCCTTTTTGATTGGAAAAATACAAAGATGACTCGGAGGGCTGTCGCCCGTGACCATCGGCCCAAAACGCATAAAAATCGGGATGGACGCGGAGCGGTTTGCGCGGATAGGAATGATTGAAGGCACTATTTTGGGTCATTTGCTGCACTTTTTGCCAACTTTTACCCGCATTCTTGCTTTCCCATAGTACAATTTCCCCGCCCGTGTTGTACGCTTGTGGACCCGTTTGGGTGGTGGCTACGATGCGCCAAAGGCCATTTTCAACGTACAAAGAACCCATGTCGTAGTTGTGGTCTGACTCCGTGACGGGCGCGATTTGCCAACTTTTGCCGTCCCAAGAGGCCGTGTGCCACAGATAGGGGCCGTTTTGAGGGCCAGGTTCGGGGCCTTTGCTCGTGACGTAGAGTAGCACGGGTCGCCCGTCGGTGGTATAAGCCAAGTCGCTGATATACACGTTTTGTTTTTCGGCGCGATAGTCTTTGACGAGCGCGGCGTTGTCGGAGGTGGTGAGGGGCAACTTGATGGTTTGGCCGTTGGCATTCTGCCACGTTTTGCCAAAATCGCGCGTTTCGATGTAGTAAAGATTGGTACGGTAATCAAGCCCTGCGTCTTTCTCAGTGTCGGGGTGCATATTAAAGGCGGTTCCTATTTTTTCTTTGTACGTGCCACTCGTCTGATAATGTCCTTCTTCTATTTCGCCAATATTCTGGATATCAGACCATTCTATGCCGTTTTTGCTGGTGATAAACCCAATCGTGCGGCGCGGCTTATTTTTGCCATATTTGAGCATTCCGCGCTCGTAGTGGGTCATCAGTCCCAAGAAACCGTTTGCGGGTTGGTGGTAGATTTGTAGGTAAGAAAAATTGTCAAACGGCACTTTTTGGCCGTTTTTGAGGCGAGTTGCTGGCACGAGGTCAAAAGCCGAAATATCGTAGGGCTTTCGACTTCGGTGGATATACGAGGGGCGTTCGGTGCCGTGCGAAGTAGAAAAAAGCCAAATAAAGCCCTGGCTATCCATGTTGAGAACGGGGTTGTCGTGGGCGTCGTCGGTCTTTTTGTTGAGAACGATGGTAGGACGAGAGACCTGCTTGGTGCGGTGGTCGAAGTAGGCCACTTCATGCAGCAAACTCGGTACGCTGTCTTTGGAAGCACCACCGTAGCAAAAAAACGTTTTCTGCACGGCAGGGGCATAGACCGAAAACGGATAATGATTGGAAGGATAAGTTCCCAAACCGCCGCTGTATTTATGAACGTACTCGTTGTTGGTCTTGCCAATGTAGTACCAAATTCCGCGAAAACCGTCGTCGGGTTGGTTGAGGGTTTGGGCAAAACCAAAAGACCAAAACGCAACTAAGGAAAGCCCTATCAGTTGCGTTTTGGCGCGGGCGTAGTGGTGGAAAATCATGGATAAATGAGCTTTTTTAGGTGAAAAAGTCCGTTTTTGGCGATTTTTACTTGGATTTTAGCACCCAAGCTGAGACAAGCGACACCAGCAGTCCTACGGGCAAAGGTTCCATCAACGTAATGCCAAAGTTGATGAGTGGGTTTTTGTACAGTTGGGCAAAATCCTTCATTGCGGCGATTTCTTCGGCCATTTCAGTGGGACTTAAGTTTGCTTTTTGGAGCTGTTTGAGGTGATAAGCGTTGTAATCTTCCATAAACGTCGGGTAAATGTTGTAGTAACACACCAACCATACCAACGCATAGCACACACAAGCCACCGCCGTAACAAGCAGACCGACTTGGAGGCCTTTGCCAAAACTGAGGTGGCCGTACTGCTCACGGTAAGACTTGATGCCCAAATACACAAACAACAAAGCCAACAACATGGAAGCGTACCCAAAATACGCCCCGTACTCGAAGGCGCTATCTCCCCAATCTTGCCAACGATACACCAACATCGAAACCAACATCGTGCCGCCCATAATCGCCCCTGCGATAAGGCCAAACTTCAAAACTACCTTTTGCATTGTGATAAAAATTTTGTGGTTGAACAATCAAAAAACTCGGGCAAAAGTAGCGTCGCTGCCCGTGGGTGATTGTCATACTTTTGGGTGATTTTGGCGCAATACACGCAAAATCACCTTTTAGTTTACCCGAATAAGTCCCAATTCCTGCGCGCGGTTGATGGCCTTGGTGCGGCTATTGACCTCCAACTTTTCAAATAATCGCGCAGAGTGCGTCTTGACGGTATTGAGCGAAATAAATAGGCGGTCGGCGATTTCTTGGTTGCTATGGCCTTGTACGATGAGTTGGAGTACTTCCAGTTCACGCTTACTGATGCCCAAGTCGTTGATTTTGTTTTCGTCAAACACTGGCGGCGGTACTTGTACGATTTCCACTGGGGCTCGTTTTTGGGTAAACTTACGTCCTGCCCAAAGCCCTAAACCCATAAAGAGCAGCGCGATGAGTCCACCATAAAGCTCAAAAACGTGAGAGCGAATCAAAAAACGGTACTCAATGAGTCGCATTAAAATCATCAACGCGCCCAAAATCAGCCCGTAAAAGAGGTATTGTTTTTTCATCGGAAGCAATCACCGAATTTTTTACAAGAAAGACAAACAAAGGCTGAATTTATCCAAAATCAGTAAAATGGAAAAAGACGACGCTTTATTGAATAGATTTTAAACCCTTTTCAACCAAGATGCACAACTTCCATATCAACCGCCGTCGTTTTTTACAAAGTTCATCGGCTGCCTTGGCCTTGTCGGCTTATGGCGCACACGGATTAGAACTTGTCCACCCTGCCAAACCTTACAAAGTAGGGCTAATTGGGACGGGTTGGTACGGCAAAAATGATTTGTTTCGCCTCATGCAGGTCGTGCCAGTAGAAGTAGTAGCCCTCTGCGACGTGGACAAAAACCTGCTCGACGGGGCGGCTAAAATCGTCATGCAACGCTCAAAAACCAGCAAGCCGCGCTTGTACGGGGATTATACCAAAATGCTCGCCGAAAACGAGATGGACATTGTGCTTATCGGTACGCCCGACCATTGGCACGCTTTGCCGATGATAGATGCCGTCAAAAAAGGTGCGAATGTCTATGTACAAAAGCCCATCAGCGTGGACGTACTCGAAGGCGAGGCCATGCTTGCCGCTGCCCGCAAATACAACCGCGTGGTGCAAGTAGGTACGCAACGCAAAAGTACGCCGCACTTGATTGATGCCAAGAAAAATATCATCGAGGCGGGGCTATTGGGCAAAATCCACCATGTTGAGATGTGTTGCTATTTCCATATGCGGGCCAACGGGAATCCACCCGTACAAGCTGTTCCCGACTATTTGGACTATGAACGTTGGACTGGACCCGCGCCCATGCGCCCCTACGATGGCTCGCCGCACATTCGTTGGTGGCGGACTTTCAAAGAGTACGGCAACGGCATTACGGGCGATATGTGCGTCCATATGCTCGATACCGTGCGCTGGATGCTCGGCCTCGGTTGGCCCAAACGCATCACTTCTACGGGCGGAATTTATGTGCAGAAAGAAGGTAAATCCAACATTGCTGATACCCAAACGGCGGTATTTGAGTACGATGGCCTCAAC
>JALOLW010000292.1 GCA_025455795.1 Spirosomataceae bacterium | reverse complement strand
TCTATAATTTTGCATCTGCCTCTATTATAGATACAAAGATAGTAAAACTGAAGTCTTCGCCTAAAGGCGAGGGATTTTCCCCCAGATTGATACATTAATCACCAAATCTATCACCAATTTGAGACCGCGTTGGTGAATTTGCTGGAGCATTTCGTCGAAGTCGGCCATTGTGCCAAAATCCTCCATAATCGCCTCATAATCAGAGATGTCGTAGCCATTGTCGGCATTGGGAGATTGGAAGTGAGGACTGAGCCAAATCACGTCTATGCCCAAATCTTGGAGGTAATCTAACTGCGACGTGACACCCCTCAAATCGCCGATGCCGTCGGCATTGGAATCTTTAAAACTCCGTGGATAAACTTGATACACTACGGCTTCTTTCCACCAGGGCCGGGGAGATGGATTGGGCAAATCTTCAAAATTTGCCCAATCTTTTTGTGTATGTTTTGGCACAATTAAGCGGCTTTATAGTCAGCAAATTACATTCTTTCTGGTACGCCAATTCCCAACAACCCCAGGGCTTTTTGGAGAGTATCGCCGACGGCTTTGGAAAGCAAAATACGGAAATAGCGCAGGGCCTCATCGGGTTCGTTGAGTACCGATACTTCCGCCCAAAGTTGATTATAGACTTTGGCCAAATCAAAGGCATACTGCGCAATGAGCGCGGGCGAATAATCGCGGGCGGCATTGGCGATACGGTCGGGGAAATCGGTCAAACAAAAAATGACTTCTTTTTCAATTTCGGTCAAGGGGACATTTTGAGCGGGCGTGGTCAGTACAATCCCCATCTGCTCGGCTTTGCGCATCACCGACCGAATCCTAACGTAGGTGTATTGAATAAACGGTCCCGTATTTCCTTGAAAATCAATGGATTCTTCGGGATTAAACAACATCCGTTTTTTAGGATCTACTTTGAGCAAGAAGTATTTCACTGCCCCCAGCGCCAGCTTGTGGTACAGGTTTTTGGCTTCTTCGCCGCTAAAATCTTCGATTTTGCCCAACTCACGGGTGCGCGCTTCGGCGGTAGCCTCCATGTCGGCGATGAGTTGGTCGGCATCTACGACTGTGCCTTCGCGGCTTTTCATTTTGCCCGAGGGCAAGTCCACCATGCCATAGCTGAGGTGGTAGCAGCCGTCGGCGTAGCTGCGTCCGAGGCGTTTCATGATGGCAAACAGCACCTGAAAGTGATAGTCCTGCTCGTTGCCCACCACCCAAATGGACTTATTGCTGTGAAAATCCTCAAATTTGAGGTCAGTCGTACCCAAATCTTGCGTGATATACACCGACGTACCATCGCCCCGAAGCACGAGTTTTTCGTCTAAGCCCTCGGCGGTGAGGTCAATCCAAACCGAGTTGTCGGGTTTTTTGAAAAACACGCCATTGTTCAGCCCTTCTTCTACGATGTCTTTGCCGAGGAGGTAGGTGTTTGATTCGTAGTAAATTTTATCAAAATGCACCCCGATTTTTTGGTAAGTAGCCCCAAAACCTTCATAGACCCAGCCGTTCATTTTTTGCCAAAGAGCCACGGTGTCGGCGTCCTCTTGTTCCCATTTACGGAGCAATTCTTGCGCTTCGAGGATAAGTGGTGCTTTTTTCTCGGCTTCTTCTTTGGTCATGCCGTCGGCCACAAGTTCCTCTATTTCAGCTTTATAGGCTTTGTCAAAGATCACGTAGTATTTCCCAATGAGGTGGTCGCCTTTGAGGGCGGCACTTTCAGGGGTTTCGCCGTTGCCAAATTTGGCGTAGGCCAGCATGGACTTACAAATATGGATTCCACGGTCATTGACAAGGCACGCCATCGTGACGTCGTAGCCATTGGCTTTGAGGATTTTGGCAATCGAATCTCCCAGAAAGTTGTTGCGCAAATGCCCCAAGTGCAGGGGCTTGTTGGTATTGGGCGACGAAAACTCCACCATCACCGATTGGCCGTTGGCAGGCCAAAAGCCAAACTTCGGGTCGAGGGCGAGGTCGTTGAAAGTATTGACCCAAGCCGATTCTTCAATGCTCAGATTGAGAAACCCCTGCACCACGTTGTACTGACTCACCACACCCGCTTTTTCTTGGAGGTACTGACCGAGGGCGTTGCCTATTTCGGCGGGAGCTTTTCGGAGGGTTTTGGTGTAAGGAAAAGTCACGAAGGTGTAGAATCCCTCGAAGTCTTTTTTGGTAGGTTGGAGCGCAATAGTGGGTTCTTCGACGCCGTAAATCTCTTTCAAAGCGGCTTGAAGGGTACTTTTGATGGTTGATTCGATGTGCATATTGTTGTGCTTAGGGGGGCAAAATTACGCCAATTTCCCCAAAAAAAGCTCATTTTTCCAACATTTGCTGCACAGTAGGGAGGGCGGTTTCGGCCCATTGGCGGTACATTTTGCCCGAAAAGTGGAGTTTATCGTTGGCAATAAGCGAAGCGTCGCCTTTGGCTTTGCGCGATAGCGGCGTGATGTCCACGTAGGCTACGCCCAGCTTTTTACATTCTTCTTGGGCCACTTGATTGAAGGCATCTATCTCTCGTGCGATTTTGTCCAAATCACGGCCTTGGGCAAACGGCGACACGCCCCAGTCCGGAATAGAGAGCATCACTACCCGCTCGCTGCGCCCGCCCGCGTAGGAGATACCGAGGCGAAGAAGCTGCTGCAATTCCGTGCGGTATCGTTCGAGACCCTGGCCACGGTACTGATTATTGACCCCAATCAGCAGGGAGACCAAATCATAAGGCCCTTTTGGGTTGCGTTGGGCAATACCGTCCATAAGTTCAGCCGTGGTCCAGCCCGTGCGAGCGATGATTTCGGGCGAGGAAACGTCCACGTTTTTTTGACGGAGCAAATCGGCCAAAACCACACTCCAACGTTCTTCGGGCGGCACGCTTTCGCCGATGGTGTAGGAATCGCCAAGTGCCAAATACCGATACTTTCCCTGTTGAAAAAGAGGGTCTTGGGCAGATGCGTTGGGGTGGTCGGTCAAGCTCATACAGGCAGTGACTAAAAAAGTCAAAAACATAAATGCAGGATGAATTTTCATAAACTATTGCTTTTCAACGATTATACAGTTACTTTTGTTCACCACCTCCTCTCTATTAATCTATATGTCTATCCTCACTGCCGATGACCTCATTTACGGATACATGAATGGCATCTTTCCGATGGCAGACGGTGACAATACGCTTTATTGGTACTCTCCCGACCCCCGCGCTATCATTCCGATTGATACCTACAAATCCCCCAAATCACTCCGCCCTATACTCAACAAAAACGTGTTTGAAGTGCGTATCAATGCTGATTTTGAAGGGGTTATACGCGGATGCGCCGCTCCTCGCTCGAGTGGAGATACTACGTGGATTTCCGAAGAGATCATCACGGCTTACACCGAACTTTACCATTTAGGACTGGCACACAGCGTCGAAACGTATAGACAAGGCCGTTTAGTGGGCGGACTGTACGGCGTGTCAATCGGTGCGGCTTTTTTTGGCGAGTCCATGTTTCATACCGAAGACAATGCCTCCAAAGTAGCGTTTCATTTTTTGATGAAAACCCTCCACGAACAAGGCTTCGAACTGCTTGATACACAGTTTATCAATGACAATGTACGTAGGTTTGGGGCCATTGAGATTGCCAAAGCAGAATATAACAAGCTCCTCAAAAAAGCGATTTCCAAAAAAGCTCGTTTTACAGAATCAATGGTGGAGCATCTTTTTAAAAACCATCATAGTAGTGTAATTGAATAGCACTATTCATACAGATATGAACATCCTCTCTCGTTTCGGCATCTTGCTATTTTTGCTCGGTTTTGGGCTTTGGCTCTATACTCTTACGCTCAATGAATTTACACTGACGGAGTCGGTCGTAAAAACCATTATCAAACCCGAACATCAAGCTACGTTAGGGACCAAACTCACCCCGATGCTCAACCAAACCTACGCCCGTGGGTGGGCATTCACGGCAGATTTTGACCGAATTTTGAACAACTTGAATGCTGAATACCGCACCGCCCAACAGTGGGACAAGGTGATTTATGACGAGTATAGTTTTGCCATCAGCAAAGCGGCGGCGGTTGGGCCTCTCAAAACGCAGCCGTGGCGGTGGCTATTTTTGACGTTGGGATTGGCTGCTTTGGGCGCACTCATATTCTTTTTGCCTGATTTACAAAGACTTTCGGGTATCAGCAATAACGGAGTTTTTCAAAATCCCGCTACCAATCGCGGTTGGATAGGCTGGTTGGTCGGCACTTTTTTGATTGGGTTTTATATCTTTTTGTATTATTACCCGCAGTATTTGGTCAATTGGACCATGCTCGTGGACCCCGTATCCAAAGCCCTCAACGGTGGTGAGGCAAGTCGGTGGTTTTTGTACGGATTTCTTTATACGATATGCGTAGTGGTGATGGGCTTGCGAATGCTCCTCAAATACCGCCACAGCCGCTATCAGCAGGTACGTACGTTGTCGGTGATGTTTTTTCAGACAGCGTTTGCTTTTTTGATTCCAGAGGTTTTGGTTAGCCTCAATATGCCCTATTTTGATTTCAAAAATATCTGGCCGCTTGACTACGATTTCTTTTTTGATTACAACCTCAACGGCCTCATCCAAAGCGGTCACTTGGGGATATTTATGTTGGTGTGGGGCATTGTGCTGTTTGTTTTGGGAGTTCCAGTGATGACCTATTTCTTTGGCAAACGCTGGTACTGCTCGTGGGTATGTGGCTGCGGAGGCTTGGCCGAGACCCTCGGCGACCCGTACCGACAGCTTTCCAACAAATCCATTGCCTCTTGGAAAATAGAGCGTTATCTCATTCACGGCGTGTTGGTATTTGCGGTCGTGATGACCGCAATGGTGCTGTATAGCTATTTTACGGGGTCTTCGCAGGTGTTGTTTTTGGACAGTTACAGCGTCAGGTCGGCGTATGGATTTTGGATTGGAGGAATTTTTGCGGGGGTAGTAGGGACGGGCTTTTATCCGCTCATGGGCAATCGCGTTTGGTGTCGTTTTGGGTGTCCTTTGGCGGCGTATTTGGGGTATTGGCAGCGGGCTAAATCACGTTTCAGAATCACCACCAACGGGGGGCAGTGTATTTCTTGCGGCAATTGCTCCACTTACTGCGAAATGGGGATTGACGTACGTGCTTACGCGCAGCGCGGGCAGGACATAGTGCGTTCGTCGTGTGTGGGGTGCGGAATCTGCTCGGCAGTATGCCCACGTGGCGTACTCAACCTCGAAAACCTCGCCGAAGGTTCGCGGGTCACCGTCGCCCCCGAAGTGCTGCGAGGAAATGAGATCTAAATCCTTGTGCGTTGAGAACACAACTGTTTCGACACAATCACGACTATTAATCTAAATGGTTTTAGATACGCATTTAATGAAACAAAACTGATAGACAAATGGAATCCATTTTTTCACTCAAAAATATTGAAA
Source organism: Spirosomataceae bacterium (assembly GCA_025455795.1). Classification (GTDB taxonomy): domain Bacteria; phylum Bacteroidota; class Bacteroidia; order Cytophagales; family Spirosomataceae; genus Runella. The sequence goes on along the minus strand of JALOLW010000292.1, from coordinate 125 downwards.
CAAGATTACAGTCAGTCAGACAAAAATTGGTTCTTTATGATTTTACTTGCAAAGTTCAACCTCACCCCACCCTCTCCTTTCTGGAGAGGGCTTTAAATCCCCTTCTCCAGAAAGGAGAAGGGTTA
>JALOLW010000015.1 GCA_025455795.1 Spirosomataceae bacterium | reverse complement strand
CAGCGTTGCAGCAGTTAGGATGAATTACTTCTTACACTCCCCCTTGGATACGACTCTTATGCCCATTGCAGAAGCTTCGCAGGCGTTGCCGTAGGTTTTGCCATTGCAGCCGCACACGGGGTCATATTGAGCAGTACAAACTACTCCCGCACGGGTTTTTTCTACACAATCTGCCTCTACTTCTTCTTGGGTGCAGCCCGTCAGTAAGGCTAAAAACAAAGTCACTATTATCGCTTTCATGGATGATGTTTTGTTAGTGTTTGATTTTATGACGCTTTTGGAGGCGATAAGGTTGGATTGGGACAAAAAAAATCTCCTCCCGAAAAAGGAGGAGATAACTGTAAGTGACGAAGGCGAGACTCGAACTCGCATGCCCGAAGGCACACGCACCTGAAACGTGCGTGTCTACCAATTCCACCACTTCGCCATCAAGTACGCTGCAAAGATGACAGGTGTTTTTCAATTTTGCAACATCTACTTCATAAAACTATCCTCACAAACCTTAACTATTGAGTGGTTTTTCGTCATAGACGTGGAGCGTTTGAACATCTACTTTTACAATTCCTTCTATCTTGGTGTTGTCAAACATTGGCCTAAACTTAGCCCCCCAGACGGTTTCGTTGTACCGATAAGAGTATCGCGCATGAACAGACTGCAAAAACGTTTCTTCGGTAGCTCGGATATAAATCAAAAACTCGGTGTCAGACTCCTCCATGCTTTGCTCGGTAGCACCGTAAAGCGGGCTTTCTTCGGTGATAGGATGCACCAGCGTCCAACTTAAGGGAAAGAAATTGACTTGGCTGCGTTCCAATTTGAGCGGATAATATTTTCTTGTTTTTTGGCCGTTTGGTAAGGTTTCTACCCTTGACAGAGATACTTCTGCTCGAACATCTACGAGTTCGTTGGGGCTTTCGTTGATGATGCGGAACATCCAAGCGTTAATGTCTAAGTAAGGGCCAAAAACAGCGTTTTTGCTAAACAATATCATGGATTTGGGGCGAGAAAAACGCCCATACATCAAACCAGTTCCCAAGGCAAAACCCAACAATCCAATCAATGCCTCAAAGGCTGCAATGGCACTTGTCAGATGTCCTATGGGCGCGACGCGCCCATAGCCTACGGTCGTAAGCGTCTGCGCGCTAAAAAAAAACGCCTCCCAAAAGTTGTGCGTAGCAGACCCTGCTTCGATGCCTGAAAGATGCCCAATACCTATGCCAAGATAGACAAACGAAAAGAGGCAGTTGACGATGAAATAAATACCAAATGTCACCGCAAAAAATGCAGGCCATGACATGACTGTAAGCCGGTGGAAAATATCGGCCCACGCCCAAAATGAAACATTGACCCGGCGGGAGTTGAAGGTACCGTCGGCATTGACCAAACGCCCCCCTGTATCCGTGATGCGCGTGCCAAAACCCAAATCCTTGCGTTCCTCTTCTTTGTCTAATAACTGACTCGTCCGAGTGCGATTGACTAGTTTCCGTAATAATGCCATGGGGTATCGAACAAAAAACAATTAAAACTCTCTTACCAAAATGCAAAAACATCAGAGATTGGTTCAAAAATGCTGTTAATTGATATTTTTTTAACTATTTTTTCTCCTCTTCTTTCAATTTTTTCTTGGATTTAAAACAAAATATTACATTTGTGGTTGTACAACCTTTTATTTAGTTAGAACTAACCAGTTTAGTTGTTCATAATTTATTGTTTCATCAAACCTCTGTTTTAAACATGAGAAACCTTTCCTTAAAAGGGTGGAAGCAGCTATTCTTGCTTGCTTGCTGTCTATCTCTCAGTTGGGCTACAATGGCCCAAGGTCGCAAAGTGTCGGGTAAAGTCACCGACTCCGAAACTGGCTCTCCGATGCCAGGTGTTACAGTTCTTGTCAAAGGTAGTAACGCGGGTGCCAACACCGACGGCAACGGGGCTTACAGCCTCAACGTCCCTGACAAAGCGACTATCGTATTTTCGTTTGTGGGCTACGCTACCCAAGAAGTAGCCGTGGGTAATCGTACTACCCTCAATTTGGCACTCGCACCCGATGCCAAAGCACTCCAAGAAGTAGTAGTAACGGGCTATGCCGCCCAAGCCAAAAAAGACATCACTGGCGCGGTAGCCGTGGTAGATGTGAAGGAAATGAAGAAGGTAAACGCCTCCAACATCGCCGACCAGCTACAAGGCCGTATTGCTGGGGTTCAAGTTAGCTCTTCTGGTGACCCTGGTAGCGCGGCTTTTGTACGTATTCGCGGAATTGGCTCTATCAACCAAAACGAGCCTTTGTACGTGATTGACGGCGTACCCGTTCAAAACGAGTCTAACCTCAACTTTCTCAACCCCAACGACATCGAGTCTATGCAGGTATTGAAAGATGCGGCTTCGGCCTCTATCTATGGCTCGCGTGCTGCCAACGGGGTGGTGGTGATTACGACCAAAAAAGGAAAAGCAGGTACGTCAAAAATCAACGTGGACGTATTCACGGGGATTCAGCAGCCTACTACGGCACTCCCAATGGCCAATCCTACCGAATTGCTCCAAATCAACGAGGGACTTTCAAAAGGGGCGGGGATTCCGTTTGAGTCTCCTCACTACGTACAGCAAGGAGGCCGTTGGGTACTGCCCGATTGGACAGTTCGCGGCGGTGGCTTCCGTGGTGGTGTACTCTCAGGCGACCCACGCGCCAATGCCAACAACTACTTCCTCAACTCTGACCCTACCGCCGATGCCAACGCCAACTACTTGATTCAAGGCGTAAACAAAGAAGGTACAGACTGGTTTGGCGAAGTATTTAAGCCGGCTCCTGTCAATAGCGTACAGTTGAGTGCTTCGGGTGGCTCAGAAAGAGGCAACTACTTCTTCAGCACCAACTACTACAAGCACGACGGTATCATGATCAAAAACAACTACACGCGCTACCAAATGCGTATGAACAGCACCTTCAACGTGAAGAAAAATGTACGTGTGGGTGAGTCATTCAGTGTGGCCTATCAGACGACCGTAGCAGGCATGGGTAACCCCAACGAAGGCTCGGCCTTGAAAAACTCGTACTCGATGATTCCTTTTGCGCCAGTTTATGACATCAACGGCTACTGGGCAGGCTCACCTTACGGCAATGCCTCCAACCCCGTGGCACAACAACACCGCGCCGCCGAGGGTAAAGGTTACTCAATGCGCTTGACTGGTAATATGTTTGCCGAAGTGGATTTGTTCAAAAACTTTACAGCTAAGACATTGTTTGGTTTGGACTTCGGTACGGGTCAAGGCCGTGGATATGGTTTCCGCAACTTTGAATCCAACGAAATCAACTCATCCAACAGTATGAGTCGTAGTATGTTTAGTAATCGTAACTGGGTGTGGTCAAACACATTGAGCTACAACCAAGAGTTCGGTGACCACCGCGTAAACGCGTTGATAGGAACAGAAGCTCGTCGTAATACATACGATGGCTTCAACGCGGGTGGTAACGGCCTTGTATTCGGCGATGACCCCAACTATCGTATTTTGACCAATACCAACTCTAAAACTTGGAATTTGGGTGAATACCGAGGAGAAGTTACCATTGCTTCGATGTTTGCTCAAGTAGGTTACAACTACCAAGACAAATACTTGGTCAGCGGTACAGTACGTCGTGACGGGGTATCACGCTTTATCAACAATCCTTACGGTGTATTCCCTGCGGGTAGCATCGGCTGGCGCGTTTCTAAGGAAGAGTTCATGAAAACAGTGTCTCAAATCAATGACTTGAAATTGCGAGCTTCCTACGGGGTAACGGGTAACAACGAAGTGCGCGGAGATTATCCAGGCTTCTCTAACTACGGCCAGGACTTGTCAAACACTGCTTATCCAATCACAGGTTCGCCGTCTTCGGTAACAGCTGGTTTTGCCCAAAACTCTACGGGTAATCCAGACTTGCGTTGGGAAACTACCAGTATGTTGAACTTGGGAGTAGATGCTCGTTTGTTCAACGCTTTCGACGTAACGTTTGAGTGGTACGACCGTAAAACGTCTGATATTCTTTACAATGTTCAGCAACCTACTACAGCGGGTAACATTGGTAGTATTCCTCAAAACATCGGTGATATGCGCAATGTAGGTTACGACATTTCGATTGGTTATCGTGGCAAAGCTGTTAACAACCAGTTGACTTTCAATGTATTGGCTACTGCTGGACATTACAAAAACACCATGACTCGTATTGATGCCAACGATAATACTTTCATTGCTGGCGCAGGTTCTCGTATCGGTAACATCACCCGTACCCTTACAGGTCAGCCTATTTCACAGTTCTGGGGTTATATTTCGGATGGTGTGATTCAGTCGAATGAGTCGAGTTACCTCAAAGAAATGGGCGATGCCAAAGTAGGTCGCTTGAAATTCCGCGATGTCAACGGCGATGGCAAGATCACCGACGCAGACGAAGGTATTATCGGTAGCCCACTCCCTAAGTTGGTGTATGGGTTGAACTTGACGGCCAACTACAAAAACTTCGACTTTACGATGTTTTTCCAAGGGGTGTACGGCAACCAACTCTTCAACTATCTACGCTATTTTACCGATTTTCCTGCTTTCCAAGCCAACTACTCTAAAAACATGTTGTACGAAGCAGGCAAAACTTATCCTGCCCTCGACCGTAACGACAACTACAGCTCACAGCGTAGCTCGTTTTACGTTGAGCCAGGCTCGTATTTCCGGGGCAAAAACCTGACACTCGGCTATACCTTGCCCAACAATTTGAGCGGTAAAATTGGCTTAGACAAGGTGAGAGTGTACTTACAAGCCCAAAACTTGTTTACCATTACCAAATACTCTGGCTTGGACCCAGACGTGACCATTGTAAACGTACAGGAAGGCTACAATTCTGGACGTGACTTGGAAATGGGCGTGGACAACGGACGCTATCCAATTGCCCGCACCATATTCTTGGGCTTGAATGTTGAGTTTTAAAATAGTTAGCCGTTATTGGTTATCAGTTATTGGTAGTTAAACGCCACGTTTTAACACAAAATCGAATAACAGAAACAAATAACAGAAACAAGAAGTTTAACCAAAAAAATCATTGAACAATGACAAAACATAAAACACTTATCGCTACGGGAGCTTTGGTGCTTGGCATCATCACTTCTTGTAAAGATAGTTTCTTGGAGCAGCGTCCTTTTGGGGCTGTCACTCAAGAAACCCTCTCGGCCACGCTAACAGGCGCCGATGCACTTTTGATTGCGGCCTATTCGGCCATGGATGGTTTTACGGGTTGGGGCAACGGTGGCCCCTGGGGAGCGGCAGCTTCCAACTGGACGTATGGCAGTATTGCTGGGGGCGACGCCTACAAAGGCTCAGAAGCCAACGACCAGCCTGACATTACGCCGATTGAGCGTCACGAGACCAACGCCAACAATCCTTATTTGGAACAAAAATGGAACACCTATTTTGACGGTATTTCGCGCGCCAATCAGGCGATTAAAGCCTACAAAGCGCTTACGGCTGGCCCTGCTGCTACCATCAAGACGCGCATTGCCGAAGCTCGCTTTTTGCGTGGCTACTACCACTACGAGTTGAAGCGTGTGTTCAACATGGTACCGTACATTGACGACGCCGTGACGGAGTTCCGCGTACCCAACGACAAGGACATCTGGGCTAATATTCAAGCTGATTTGACGGCTGCGATTCCTGATTTGCCCGTGACACAATCAGAAGCAGGTCGCCACACCAAAGGCGCAGCTCAAGCTTTGTTGGGTATCACGTATTTGTGGCAAGGTAAGTACGCTGAAGCCAAAACGCAATTTGATGCTGTGATAGCTTCGGGTCGTTATAAGCTCAATGCTAACTACGCCGACAACTTCAACCCTGCGATTCAGAATTCTCCCGAAGGCGTGATAGAAGTACAACAGGCCGTCAACGTAGGTACAGATGACCACTCAAACCAAGGCGACATCTTGAACTTCCCTTACGGTGCAGGCCCTGGTGGTTGCTGCGGTTTTCACCAACCGTCTCAAAACTTGGTGAACGCTTTCCGCGTAGATGCCAATGGCTTGCCGTTGATTACTACTTTCAACGACGTGGATGTGAAATTTGACACACCTTCTACCACCAACAACTTCACTGTTGATACTGCTCCTATTGACCCTCGCGTGGACTGGACAGCAGGTCGCAAAGGCATCCCGTATTTGGATTGGGGCCTTCACAACGGTGTAGTGTGGCAGCGTGACCCTGGTTATGCAGGCCCATATTCGCCCAAGAAAAACGTTTATTACAAAGGTCAAGAAGGCACTTTGACCTCGGCATCGGGCTGGACCAAAGGTTACAACACCAACAACGTGAAGATTTTGCGTTATTCAGACTTGCTTTTGATGGCTGCTGAGTGTGAAGTAGAAGTTGGTGACTTGAACAAAGCCCGTGGCTACGTAAATCAGGTACGTCAGCGTGCTGCCAACCCTGCGGGTATGGTCAAAAAATACGTGAGCGATGCTGATCCTACCAAAGGTTTCACCAACGTAAACGCTGCCAACTATCGCGTGGGTCTTTACAATACTGCGTGGACTGACAAAGCCGTAGCCCGCGAAGCTGTTCGTTTTGAGCGTCGTATTGAGCTGGGTATGGAAGGCCACCGCCGCTTTGACTTGGTACGCTGGGGCGTAGCCGATGTGGTACTCAACAAGTACCTCACCGAAGAAGCCAGAAAACGTACCTATCTCTCAGGTGCGCGTTTTACCAAAGGCAAGTCAGAGTATATGCCTATCCCCAACAGCGCGATTGTGCGTAGTTCAAAGGATGGCGCACCTACTTTGAAGCAAAACCCTGGTTATTAATCTGTTATCAGTTATTCGTTAATGGTTATTTGATAAATAGTACCTGACCAATAGCTTTTAACTTTCAAACACAAATAGGTTGCCGATTGGCAGCCTATTTGTATTTTTGGGAAATTTTCACAAAACCAAACAGATATGTCTATCATCAAACTTCCTTTGCTATTTGAGGGTTCATTGGGCGAAAAACATTTGTACGCCTTATTTGATTCTGGGGCTACATTCTCTTGTATTTCTCCCGAAGCCGTCGAAGATTTAGAGCAGTTGTTGAAATTGCGCCATCCACTCGAAGTGGCGACCGCTGGCCGTGATCAATACTTGACGATTGAACATAGCACCCGTTTGGATTTTTATTTCAATGAAATTCGCCTTTCCGATGAGTTTATGGTAGTACCTGATTTGTCCGAAGATGTGATTTTGGGTGTCAATACTTTTCAGAATCGGACCGCCGACGCGGTGGCGTATTAAGCTTGATTTTGAACACGATACCGTTATTGTTGATCCCAAAGTTGCCAAAGCGATGCTCAAATAAGCCTTGATATGCCCCCCAAAAAACCGATATTCTACATTTTACATTTCACATTATTCATTTTTTCTCTTGCTTCTTGTCGGCAAGAAAAACCGCTTTTTGAACTCCTGCCACCCGAACAAACGGGCCTCTTTTTCCAAAATACCATCACCGAGCGCGATACTGTCAATATCCTCGACGCGGAGTTTGTCTATAACGGTGCGGGTGTAGCCGTAGGCGACCTCAACGGCGACGGCCTCCAAGATATTTACTTGGCTGCCAATCAAGTCGAAAACCGCCTTTTTATCAATCGGACGGGGACTCCCCTCTCTAATTCAGGCGAGGAGATAGGAGACGGTGAGGTCAAATTTGAAGACGTAACCGACATTGCTGGTGCCAAAAAGCGCAACCTCGGCGAGTGGTCGTCGGGGGTGACGATGATAGACCTCAACCAAGACGGCAAGTTGGATATTTACGTTTGCAATACTTTCAGCCCCACCGAAAACTTACGCCGTAACCTGCTGTTTATCAATCAAGGCAACGACGCCAAAGGCATTCCGCATTTCAAACAAATGGCCGAAGAATATGGCTTAGACAACGGTAGCCACTCTTCGCACGCGGCTTTTTTGGACTACGACCGCGACGGCGATTTGGACGTATTCATTGGGGTCAATTTTATCGAAGACCGTTATCCCAACATCTACAAAACCCTCCTCACCGACGGCACTGCGCCCAACCGCGATATACTGCTCCGAAATGATTGGAACGATACGCTCCAACATCCTACTTTTACCGATGTGTCGTTGGCGGCGGGCATCGTGCATGACGGTTATAGCCACAGCAGTACCGTGATGGACTTCAACGACGACGGCTGGCCTGACGTCTATGTAGCCAACGACTACAAATCCAACGACATCGTCTATATCAACAACCAAAACGGCACTTTTACCAACCGCGTGGGCGAAGTCCTCAAACACCTGTCACTTTCTGCAATGGGTAGCGACGCCGCCGACATCAACAACGACGGACGCATAGACCTCATCACCTGCGAGATGTTGCCTACGTACAACAAGCGCAAGAAACAGTTGATGATGGCCAACAATTACCAAGATTATCTTTTTAATGAACAGTATGGCTACCAATATCAATACGTCAGAAATACGCTCCAACTCAACCGTGGGCAGAACCCCGAAACGGGACTGTCGGTGTTTAGCGATATAGCGTTTTTGGGCGAAGTGCAAGAAACCGATTGGAGTTGGTCGCCGATGTTGGCCGATTTTGACAACGACGGCCTGCGCGATTTGATTGTGACCAATGGCTACGTCAAAGATGTGAGTGACCAGGATTTTTCTTCGTTTCGCAAAAACATCGAAACGTCGTTGCTTTCCAAAGACCAAATCTATCATCGAATTCCCGCCGCCAAGTTTGCCAGTGTTGGGTTTAAAAATAAAAATGGATTACAGTTTGAGGATGTTTCCAAAACTTGGGGCATTACCCAACCCGCTTTTTCCAACGGCTCGGCGTATGCTGATTTTGACAACGACGGTGACTTGGACTGGGTCGTGAACAACATTGACGACAATGTTTTCTTTTACAAAAATACGCTCAACGACAACCCCACCAAAGAAAAACCTGCCCCTAATTTCCTCAAAATCAAGCTCAAAGGGCCACGCCAAAACACATTGGGCATCGGCAGTCGTGTGAGTGTGTACGCGGGTGGGCAGAGGTACGTGTCAGAGCAGTTGTCGGCGCGGGGCTATTTGTCAAAATCTGATGACGTACTGCATTTTGGTTTGGGCAACAACCGCAAAATAGACTCCGTTCAAGTGCGCTGGCCTGATGGGAAAATTCAGCTACTCAAAGCCCAAAAAGTCAATCAAACGATGGTGGTGGATTATAACGCGGGGGCGAACCTCACCGTAGCCTCGTCGCCACAGACAACGCCACTTTTGGTCAATATTTCCGCCAAAAGCCTCGGTATTGATTACAAAAACCTCGAAAACGACTACATTGACTTCAATGTGCAGAAAACACTTCCCCACAAATTTTCACAATATGGCCCCGGGGCAGCCGTGGGCGACCTCAACGGCGACGGCCTCGACGACTTTGTACTGAGTGGTTCGGGACGCATGGAAGGGTATCTTTTTACCCAAAAACCCAACGGTGCTTTTGCCAAAACTCAACTGAATTTTAAAGTAGGCGAGCAGAAAAAAGAGGAAGATTTGGGGCTACTGCTTTTTGATGCCGACAACGACGGCGACAACGACCTCTACGTGACTTTTGGTAGCTATCAGCATCCGTTGGATTCGCCTTTGTATCAGGATGTTTTACTGCTCAACGACGGCAAAGGACGTTTTCAAAAAGACTCATTGGCACTGCCTCCGATGCGCTCCTCCAAGCAAACCGTCCGTGCCATAGACTACGACCACGACGGCGATTTGGACTTGTTTGTGGGCAGTCGCGTCAAAGCCGAGCGGTATCCAGAGGCGGATAGAAGTTATATTTTGAGGAACGGCACCTCACCCCTTCGGCCTTCGGCCTCTTCCCCTCTCCAAATGGAGAGGGGGCAGGGGGTGAGGTTTACCGATGTCACCGCCCAAGTCTGTCCCGCATTGGCCAATATCGGTTTGGTGAGCGATGCCCTCTGGACGGATTTTGACAACGACGGTTGGCAAGACCTCCTCATTGCAGGCGAATGGATGCCCCTCACTTTTTTGAAAAACAACAAAGGAAAATCATTCGACATTCTGTCCCGCACGGGCGGCCCATCTGACCTCGACACTCATTTGGGTTGGTGGAACTCCCTCTGCGGAGCCGATTTTGACAACGACGGCGACACCGATTACATCGCGGGGAATTTTGGTCAAAATACCTTTTTTCGCTGTACGAGCAACGAGCCACTGACGATTTACGGTAAAGATTTTGACGAAAATGGTCGTTATGATTCTTTTATTTCGTGCTATTTCAAAGATTCGTTGGGTACAAAACGAGAATATTTCTACCACAGCCGCGACGACATGGTGAAGCAGCTCATCACTATCCGACGGAAGTTTGAACGCTACGGCGATTTTGGCGAAGCTACGGTGGATAAAGTGTTTGGCCAAGACGAACTCAAAGGAGCGACCATCTTGAAAGCCAATTGGATGAGCAGTAGTTACGTCGAAAATCTGGGCAATGGGCAGTTTAAACTGACCGCACTGCCCATCGAAGCGCAGGTTGCGCCCGTGTATGGCATAGTGCCTTACGATGTGGACAACGACGGCCTTCTGGATGTACTGCTCATAGGCAACGACTACGGCATGGAGGTCTTTCAGGGCCGTGCGGATGGTTTTTACGGATTGGTGTTAAAAAATACGGGCAAAGGCTTTCGCAGTATCGAACTCAACCAATCGGGCTTTTTTGTGCCGCACGATGCCCGCGCCCTCACCCGTCTGCGTGTAGGAACGCGCGACGTTGTAATGGCGACCCAAAACCGCCGTGATTTACGCTTTTTTACCTTGTCAAAGTCGCCTACTGATTTTGTGAAAGTCATGCCCAACGAAACGTACGGCGTTTGGACATTGGCCAACGGTCGGCGGCGGAAAGTGGAATTTTATTACGGTTCTACGTTTTTGTCGCAAGAGTCGCGGCAAGTTGCTGTGCCGTCGGGGGCAAAGTCGCTGGTGGTGTTTTCGGCCCAAGGAAAAAGTAGAACGCTTGAATTTGAGACGCAAAAAAGTGGCAAATAAAACAACGCACAAGGTTTCGATTCTCGTTGCCGCCCGCAACGAAGCCGACAATATCCTCGATTGCTTGCGGGCGTTGGAGGCGTTGAGTTATCCCAAAGAAAACCTCCAAATTTTGGTAGGCGACGATGATTCTGATGACAATACCGCTGCTTTGGCGGCGGCTTTTATTGCCGATAAACCTCAGTTTGAACTAATAAAAATTGCGTCTCCACCACAGACCTCCCAAAAGGTTGCTGTTCATAGTCGTCCTCAACCTTCCGAAAGTTTAAAACTTTCGGAAGGCTTTTTTGGTCGGAACATCGAAAACCTCAAAGGTAAAACCCGCGTTTTAGCCATTTTGGCCCAAGCTGCCACGGGTGATTTTCTGTTTTTTACGGATGCCGACATCGAAGTACCGCCGCATTGGATAGAAAACATGCTGCCTCATTTCAAACCCAACGTGGGCGTTGTGACGGGGATTACAAGTATGACCCCATCCGCCAATCAGAAGGGATTAAAGTCCCCCCATCGGGGGTTAGGGGGCTTCCAATCGCTCGAATGGCTCTACTACCTCTCTATCATGCGGGCAATGTCGCTTTTTGAGATTCCTGTGACCGCCATGGGCAACAACATGGCCGTAACGCGCCGCGCCTACGACACAGTAGGCGGCTACGAGGCAGTTGGCTTTTCGATTACCGAAGACTATGCACTGTTTCGAGCAATTTTGGACAAAGGTTTCGGTTTTCAGCAACTGTACGACCAACGAGTGCTTACTATTTCTAAGCCCGTACCGACTTTTGGACAGTTGATGATACAACGAAAACGGTGGATGTACGGGGCCATCACGCTCCCGTGGGCGCAGCGGTGGGGTGTATATGCCAACGGGCTGTTATTGCCTATTTTATTGATTTTAGCGGTTGCATGGCCCAAAATCGCGCTCTTTTTGGGGATTACATCTTATATATTCAGTACCGCGTGGCTGATGGGGGCTATCAGTTGGATAGGGCAGCGGCAATTGTTGTCATTGATTCCTATCTTTTGGTTTTATCACATTTTGATGAATTTCGCCATGCTGGTCAATTTTTACACACGCCAACAAACAGTCTGGAAAGGAAGAAAATACTGATGGTTTGCGCCATCGTATAATTGAATTGCGCCAATACCGACAAACATTTTGTAGCCCCTATACGTTTTATCGTTAGCATCTTTAACCAACAACCAAATGGATATTTCTACCGTCAAAAAAGGGTATTACAACAACACCAAGCGTTTCAAACAGGCTGCCGAGGGGATTTCTACCGACGAAGCCTTTTTCCGTCCTTTTGACAAAGCCAACTCGCTGATTTGGGAAATAGGGCATACCAATTTTTTTAGAAATACAATCATCAAGCTCCTCAATCCTACCGAACAACTAACGGTATTCCCGCACGAAAAAGACCTGTTTGGGTTCGGTTCGCAAACAGCCGATGCTTCTGCTTATCCGTCTTTGGCAGAAGTGTTGGAGAGTTTTGAACAACGAGGAAACCGCATCGGAGAGCTGCTCGACACTACTACTGCCGAGCATTTGGCCAGCGAAAGCCCCTACAAAGTGGCCGTGTTGGGCGCTACGGTAGGGCAGCAGATTTTCAGCCTTTTGATTCATGAGGCCAATCATTACGGCGAACTTAACTACGTCAAAACCCTTATTCACCGTCTCAGAGGGTTATAATCCTACTAAAAAAACGGCAACCTGCTGATTTTGCCACATTTATTCGTATTTTTGCGCCCTTATTTTTTTGTGGTGTATCTTACCAAATCATAAAGTATGAAGCTGTCGGAGTTTAAATTTGACCTTCCTCAGAGTCTAATAGCTCTTTATCCTTCCGAGCGCGGCGATTCGCGCTTGATGGTCGTCAATCGTAAGACCAAGAAAATCGAACATCGAAATTTCAGCGATATACTGGACTATTTTGCGGATGGCGACGTGATGGTTGTCAATGATACCAAAGTATTTCCTGCTCGTTTGTACGGACAAAAAGAGAAAACGGGGGCCAAAATCGAAGTGTTTTTGCTCCGCGAACTCAACCGTGAAATGCGGCTTTGGGATGTACTCGTGGACCCTGCCCGCAAAATTCGGGTAGGCAATAAACTCTATTTTGGCGATAGCGATTTGGTGGCTGAGGTCATTGACAATACTACTTCTCGCGGGCGCACGATTCGGTTTTTGTACGATGGCAACCACGACGAACTCATGCGTGCTATTGACGAGTTGGGCGAAACACCCCTCCCCCGCGAAATCAAGCGCAAAGTAGAAGACGCCGACCGCGAGCGGTACCAAACTATTTTTGCCAAACACGTCGGTGCCGTCGCTGCGCCTACGGCAGGAATGCACTTTACGAAGGTGATTCAGCGTCGTTTGGAAATCAAAGGGATTCATTTTACACCGATTACCTTGCACGTGGGCGTGGGTACTTTTCGACAAGTAGATGTGGAGGATTTGACAAAACACAAGACCGATTCGGAAAATTTTATCATCACCGAACCCACCGCCAACATAGTCAATAAGGCCCTGGACAACGAAAAACGTGTTTGTGCCGTAGGGACTACTTCGCTCAAAGCATTGGAATCGTCGGTATCGGCCAACAACCGAGTCAAGCCGTTTGAAGGTTGGACGGATAAGTTTATTTTCCCTCCCTACGATTTCAAAATTTCTACCTGCCTTTTGACGAGTTTTCATTTGCCAGAGTCTATTCTGTTGATGATGACTTGTGCTTTTGGTGGCCATGAACTCATCATGCAAGCCTACGAAGAGGCCATGAAAGAGAAGTACAAGTTTTTCAGTTATGGAGACGCTATGCTTATCCTCTAAATGCAGAAGTTTGTCATCATCGTAGCGGGAGGAAGTGGTAGCCGCATGGGCGGCAAGACCCCCAAGCAGTTTTTACTTTTGGGGGGTAAGCCTATTTTGATGCGTACCATTGAGCAGTTTTTTGCCTACGATGCCCTCCTCAACGTGGTACTTGTTCTTCCCGCCAACGCCCTCAAAGAATGGTACAGACTTTGTGATAAGTACAATTTTTATCCCGCTATTCAGACTGTTACGGGGGGCAATACGCGCTTTCAGTCGGTACGAAATGGCCTCAAGAACATTCCTGCCAAAGAAGGACTCGTGGCTGTACACGACGGGGTGAGACCTTTTGTAACCCCTGCCATCATCGCCAAAGGTTACGAAACCGCTGCTGAGAAAGGGGCTGCTGTCGCCTGTGTCGCACTCAAAGATTCGTTACGCATTGTCCACGAAGACGGCCACAGCGAAGCCTTAGAAAGAGCAGCGTATCGGCTCGTACAAACACCCCAAACGTTTCGGTTGGACTTGATGCGAAAGGCTTTTGAAACGCTCGAACAACCCTCTTTTACCGATTGTGCCAGTGTTTTGGAACACGCAGGAACAGCCGTGACCTTGATAGAGGGAAGTTACGAAAACCTCAAAATCACCACGCCCGAAGACCTCCTTTGGGCGGAAGCATTTTTGCAATCTTAAAATCGCTTCAATCATGGCTACTCGCCTCTCTGTCGAAGCCTACGTCGAAGGTGTACTGTCGGGCAACCGACTGATACTAAGTCGTGCTATCACCTTGATAGAGAGTCAATTGGCTTCTGACAAAATCCTTGCCCAAACTATTTTAGCGCAAATCCTCCCGCACACGGGCAAAGCCGTGCGCGTGGGCATTACGGGCGTGCCGGGCGTGGGTAAGAGTACGTTTATTGAGTCGTTTGGTACGCTCATCACGCAGCAGGGCAAAAAATTGGCCGTGTTGGCCATAGACCCAAGCAGTCAGCGGACCAAGGGCAGTATCATGGGCGACAAAACCCGCATGGAGGTCCTTTCGCACGACCCGCTGGCCTATATTCGGCCTTCGCCTACGAGTGGGTCGCTCGGGGGAGTAGCGCACAAAACCCGCGAAACGATGCTTCTCTGCGAAGCGGCTGGTTTTGAGGTGATTTTGGTAGAAACTGTGGGAGTGGGGCAGTCAGAAACCGTGGTGAAAGGCATGGTAGATTTTTTTCTGTTGCTGATGCTTGCGGGGGCAGGCGACGAACTCCAAGGCATCAAAAAGGGCATCATGGAAATGGCCGACGCCGTGGTCATCACCAAAGCCGACGGTGACAACCGCACGGTGGCTGAACGGGCGGTACTCGAATACCAAAACGCGCTTCATTTTTTTCCGCCTACCCAAAACGGCTGGCTACCCCCAGTACTGACCTGCTCGGCCTTGACCCAGCAAGGATTGTCCGAAGTATGGCAAATGATACAACAGTACGCGAATTTGACGCACGAAAATGGCTTTTGGCGCAAAAACCGCCAAACCCAAAACCTTGATTGGATGCACACGCTCATCACCCAAGCACTTACTGAGCGTTTTTACAACGATCCTTCTGTCAAAACGCAACTTGACGAGGTCAGTAATTTTGTCAAAAACGAAAAGTGGCTGCCTTCGCAAGCAGCCACTTTTTTGCTCAATCTTCCTGTTTTTTAATTACCAAAGCGAAAGTTTTCGAGGGAAAGTTAGTCGTTTTTACTTCACAATCTTTAGCTCCTTCACCAAATCCGAGCCGCCGAGTTTTTCGATGCACCACAGCACGTAGCGCACGTCCACGTTGATACAGCGTTTGTACTTTTGGTCAAAGACAATATCGCCTGACATGGCCTCCCAGTTGCCATCAAACGCCAGTCCGATGAGTTCGCCTCTGGCGTTCAAGACAGGGCTGCCAGAGTTGCCCCCCGTGATGTCGTTGTTGGTAATAAACGCCACTGTCAAATCACCGTCAGTGTCGGCATACTGGCCAAAATCGCGGTTTTTGTAGAGTTCCAAGAAATTTTTAGGCAAGTCAAATTCGTAGTCGCCGGGCTTGTACTTTTCGATGATACCGCCGATGGTCGTTTTGAATTTGTACTGCACACCGTCGCGGGGGGCATAGTCTTGCACATTGCCGTAGCTCACGCGCAAGGTGCTGTTGGCATCGGGGTATTTGACCCAATCGGGGTTCATTTCAGAAAGTCCTTTGATGTAAGTACGGGCAAACTTCTTGTCGGCTTCTTGGAAATTGGCGACGTGGATGGCGTACTTGCCTACGTAGTTTTTGCGGATGTCGGCGAAGTATTTGTAAGCCCAGTCGTTGAGGAGGGCTTCTTCGGTAGGATTGTCCAAAAACTTCGCCATTTTGTCTTTGCTCGCAAAATTGGAAGTCAAAAATATTTCTTGGGCAAACTTCTTGAACGACTCCTCGGGCGTACCCGCTGAAAACTTGCTCAAAATCTCGCCAATGATGGCAGGGTGTTGGTCTTTCGGAACGTCGTTGTAGTAAGCCAACAGCGTCTGCGCTACGATTTTTTGGTCAGACGGTACGTTGAACGCTCCGTAAAAATCGTCTAAATTTTTCTTCAAGTTGCCCGTGGTACGTTCAATGGCGGCTTTGTTTTTTTCTTTGTCTTTGAGTAGCCCTTCCAATCCTGCCAACGACATGGCAATCGGAGCAATGTGCGCGCCCAAAACCCCTTGGCTCAACGCCTGTGGATGAAGCGCGTAAGGCTCGTAAGCAGCGTAGGCTTTTTGCCAGTCAGCAAAGAGATTTTCGTATTCGGGTTTGCCTTTGGCCCAAGCCTTAAACTGCTCCTCTTGGGCGAGTTTTTGGTCATAGACTTTGAGGCGTTGCATCTGCTGCGTTTGCCCGATGAAGTATTTCCAGTAGTTGGCGATATTGGCATACTCCGACGACAGCGCGAGCTTTGTCGCCACGTCTTTGTCCATTTCTTCTTTCCACGCTTTGAGGCGGATGTCGCGGTTTTTGACGATGGTAGGGTTTACTTTTTCGATGGCCAACTTGATGCCCATCGAGGTTTCGTAACGATTGGTACGGCCTGGAAAGCCAAACACCATCGCAAAGTCACCTGGTTTGATGCCTTTGAGTGATACAGGCAGAAACTTCTTGGGCGTATAAGGCACGTTGTCCTTGGCGTAAGGTGCGGGTTTACCGTCTTTGCCCGCATAAATCCGAAACACCGAGAAGTCGCCTGTGTGGCGCGGCCATTCCCAGTTGTCGGTGTCGCCGCCGTATTTACCCACGCTTTGTGGAGGCGTACCTACCAAACGAATGTCGGTAAAACGCTCAAAAACAAGCAAATAGTAGGCGTTTCCTTTGGCGTACTCACTCACCGACGCCTCGTAGTGCGTGCCTTCGGTGGCTTTTTTTGTCAGCTCACTGCCGAGCGAATTGACCTTGGCCGAGCGGGCTTTTTCGTCCAATCCGCCCAACTGCGGCAGGATTTGCTCGGTCACGTCTTCCATCCTCACCAAACGGCGCATCCAAAGCCCCTGAATCGGTTTTTCGTCGGCGTTGGTTTTGGCCCAAAAGCCATTGTCCAAGATGTTGTCTTGGGGTGTGGAGTTGGAGGCAATGGCATCGTAGCCGCAGTGGTGATTGGTAAACACCAGTCCTTTGTCCGACACGATTTCGGCGGTACAAAAGCCGCCCATCGAAAGAATTGCGTCTTTGAGACTGGCTTTGTTGATGTCATAAATGTCTTTGGCTGTGAGGCGGAAGCCCTGTTTTTTCATTTGGGCTTCGTTTTTGCCAATCAGCGACGGAAGCCACATTCCTTCGTCAGTGGGGTCGGTGGCCAAAGCCGCAGAGGCTGCCAACATCCACCCCAATACCGTCATTTTTAGTTTGTTCATGCGTAATTTTGGATTAGTTCAAAAAAAGTGTGGCAATTTAGAAAAAATCAGAAGAAATGACGAGTTTTGTTTGACCAACAAACGCAGTTTGATTTGACCATGATTCATCTAAACGATTTCCGCTACGACGGTAGCCAACCCTTTCACATCAAAAAAACGGCGACCAAAATCGAAGATTTGTACAACGATAAAGCTGATTATGAAGAAAAACTGAAGGCTTTTCGGACCCAAATGGACGAACTCCAAAGCCAGATGTACGCGCACGACCGCTACGGACTGCTCGTTATTTTTCAAGCGATGGACGCAGCAGGAAAAGACGGCACCATTAAGCACGTATTGTCGGGCGTAAATCCTATCGGGGTCACCATCAAGTCGTTCAAACGCCCATCGGAGGAAGAACTCGAGCATGATTTTATGTGGCGACACGTACAGCAACTCCCCGAACGGGGCAGTATCACTATCTTCAATCGCAGTCATTATGAGGAGGTCTTGGTGGTCAAAGTCCACCCCGAAATCGTCACCAACGTACAGCGTCTTCCTACCGAACTTACCAATGATTTGGACGCACTTTGGCGGCAACGCTACGAAGATATCGGGCATTTTGAGCGGTATTTACACCATAACGGCATCCGAGTTGTGAAGATTTTTTTGAATATCTCCCAAAAAGAACAAGGCGAACGCCTCATAGAACGAATAGAAGACCCTTCCAAGAATTGGAAATTTGAAGAAGGAGACGTGAAAGAAAGGGCATTTTGGTCGCAATACATGGCTGCTTACGAAGAGGCTATCAACGCCACCGCAACACCCCACGCCCCTTGGTACGTGGTGCCTGCCGACGATAAAAAAAATATGCGCTTACTGGTGGGAAGCATCATTGTCGAAGAACTCAAAAAGCTGAATATGAGCTATCCCACTACCACGCCCGAACGCCAAGCGTTGCTCCAAAAGCTCATCAAAACGATTCAGGAGCAAGACAAAAATTTGTGATTTAAACAATAGACTAGTTTAGCAATAGCAAAGTAGTTAAAGCTGTTTTGAATGGGGCGGCCTTTCAAAACCTTTGCAAACTATTGAGGCAGTAACCATTTTAAATTGTTTCTTTATTTTCACTTCATTCCTAACGCACTTTTCTAATCTATTTCTGCCATATTTGCATATTATTTAGAAAAGTTCTAATCAAGTGAATAAAATCAAGTCAGCAATTAGTTGCGTTTTTCTGTTTTTTGTGACCAATGTGTGCGTTGCCCAACTTACGGGCCGCGTAATAGACACCCAACAACGCCCATTGGCCAATGCCACCGTAGCCATTGAAAATACCCAAAACAGCACTAAAACCGACGAAAATGGACAATTTGTGTTCAAAAATCTTACCCTTGGGAATTATGTTTTAGTAGCTTTTGCATTGGGCAAAGAAATGGCAAAAAAAAACGTTACGGTTACTAATTCTACCCCCGAAATCGTCTTTGAGCTATCCGATTTAGCCAAAAATTTAGATGAGGTAATTGTCCAAG
>JALOLW010000291.1 GCA_025455795.1 Spirosomataceae bacterium | reverse complement strand
ATCAAGACGAGGTAAGTTCAAGATTTATATTGGCATGAGCGCGGGCGTGGGCAAAACCTACCGAATGTTGCAAGAAGCCCATAGCTTGCTCAAAAGCGGCATTGATGTCAAAATAGGATTTGTCGAAACCCACCGCCGTGCCGAAACCCACGCCCTGCTGGCGGGCTTGCCCGTGGTGCCGAGGCGAACGCTTTTTTACAAGGGCAAAGAGTTGGAAGAAATGGATTTGCAGGCCATCATCAACCTACGCCCCGAAGTGGTGGTGGTTGATGAACTGGCCCACTCCAACATTGAAGGCAGCAAAAACGCCAAACGCTGGCAAGACGCGCTCGACATTCTCGACGCGGGCATCAACGTCATTTCGGCGGTCAATATTCAGCACATTGAGAGCCTCAACGAAGAAATTCGCGCCATAACGGGTGTGGAAGTGAAAGAACGCATCCCCGACAGCGTGCTGGCGCAGGCCGACGAAGTGGTAAACATTGACCTCACCGCCGACGAACTCATAGCGCGGCTGCGCGAGGGCAAAATTTACCAACCTGACAAAATAGAAACCGCGCTCAACAATTTTTTCAAGAGCGACCACATTCTCCAACTCCGCGAACTGGCCCTCAAAGAAGTGGCCGCGCAGGTGGAGCGCAAGGTAGAAACCGAAGTAACCAAATCGCACTTGGTGAAGCACGAGCGGTTTTTGGCGTGCATCAGTAGCAACGAAAAAACGGCCAAGACGGTTATCAGAAAAACCGCGCGATTGGCCAACTATTACAACAGCAAATGGTACGTGCTGTACGTGCAAACGCCCAAAGAAGCCCCCGAGCGCATTGCGCTGGACAAGCAACGACACCTCATCAACAACTTTAAATTGGCCACCGAACTGGGGGCCGAAATCATTAAGATTCAGGGAGAGTCGGTGGCTAAGGCCATTGTAGCCCAAGCCGACGAGCGCAAAATAACCACAATATGCGTGGGCAAACCACACTTTAATTTGTTTCGTATCATCTTGGCTACCAACGTGTTCAACCAACTTTTGCGCAAACTGTCGGCCAGCAACATTGACCTTATTATTTTGTCATAAATGAAAATCAAAACCAAACTTAGGCTCGGGGTCGGGCTGCTTTTTTTGCTCATTGTGTTGCTTAGTTTGGTGGGGGCCAAGTATTCAAATACCCTCAAACAAGAAACGCAAAATATTTTGGTAGCCAACTACAACAGCGTGCAGTACGCCCAAAATATGCTCCGCGCCCTCGAAAATACCGATGCCCAAGCGCGGGCGGTGTTTGAAAAAAACCTGCGTTTGCAAGAAAATAACATCACCGAAGGCGGCGAGCAAGAAATAACTCAAAGCATCAGGGCAGGTTGGGGACAAGTGGGCAGCAGTCGCCCCGACAGCGCGGCTTTGTCGGGCTTGCGCAAGGCTATTTTAGCGGTGATAGAGATGAACATGCGGGCCATTGAGCGCAAAAGTACCGTGGCCAAAGCCACCGCCGACGAGGCTGTGCTGTGGATTGTGCTGACGGGAACGGTCTGTTTTCTGATTGCGTTTTCGTTGTTGGTCAATCTTCCTTCCAACATCGCCAACCCGCTTCAAGAACTCACCGAAAGCATCAAGCAGATTGCGGCCAACAACTACACGCAACGGGTACATTTTGGCGAAAGCGTCGAATTTAAAGCCCTGGCCGAGTCGTTCAACACCATGGCCGAGCAGTTGGAAGCCTACAACAAAAGCAGTTTGGCCAAATTGTTGGTCGAAAAAAAGCGCATCGAAACCCTCATCAACAACATGCACGACCCCGTCATTGGCCTTGATGAGCATTGGAAGGTGGTCTTTGCCAACCAAGAAGCCCTCAAAATCATGGGGTTGCCTGCTGCCGATTTTGTGGGAAAAGCCGCCCAAGACGTAGCCATTCGCAACGACCTCATTCGTACGCTTTTGCAAGATTTACTCGACCAAAAGCAAGCCCCGCCTGCCGAACCCATGAAAATTTATGCCGACGGCAAGGAGAGTTATTTTGAAAAAGAAATTGTTCATATTTCGGCCATTCCTGCTGGTGAAACGCAACCCCAAGTCATTGGCCACGTCATTATTTTGCGCAACGTAACGGCTTACAAAGCCCTCGATTTTGCCAAAACCAATTTCATCGCTACCGTGTCGCACGAGTTCAAAACGCCCATTTCTTCCATCAAAATGAGCCTTCAACTGCTTGAAAATAAGCAGCTTGGCAACCTTAACGACGAACAGCAACAACTCGTAGAAAGCATCAAAGACGACACCAACCGCCTCCTGAAAATAACGAGCGAACTCTTGAATATGACGCAAGTAGAAAGCGGCAATATCCAACTCAACCTGCGCCCCACGCCGCCCCAACAACTACTGGACTACGCCCTCGAAGCCACCAAAAACCAAGCCGAACAAAAACAAATTAAAATAGAAACTTCGCTTGCCCACCCCTTGCCGTTGGTGCAAGCCGACCCCGAAAAAACGGCATGGGTTTTGACCAATCTGATTGCCAACGCCATTCGGTTTTCGTACGACAACGCCGTGATTTTCATTGACATCATCCAAACAGAAAATGAAGTAAAAATAGCCGTCAAAGACACGGGGCGGGGCATTGAGGCACAGTACCAAGACAAAATTTTTGACCGTTATTTCAGAGTACCAGGCACCCAAAAAGAAGGCACGGGACTGGGGCTGGCCATCAGCAAAGAATTTATGGAAGCCCAAGGCGGGCGCATCAGCGTCGAAAGTGAACTCGGCGTAGGAAGTACGTTCAGTATTTTTTTGTTACTTACACGAGCCGAGGGTTGAGAAAATAGCTAAATTGAGAGGTCAAAAGAAGAAAAAGCATTTCTTTAACGTTTGTACATTTTCACCCCTTGCTCGTGCATACCCACTAACAACTGCCCATTGAGCCACAACAAACTACGAACTTCGCCTTTGAGATAAAAGCCCGAACGACGCTGCGGAACGTAGCTAAAATTAGCTTTGCCGTCATTGCGAAGCAAAATGCCCTGATTGGCCGCATAGTGACCCAAACGAAGACGGGTATGGAGTTGATTGCCCGCCAAGAATAGGTCTTTTTTGCCGTCGTTGTCATAGTCAAATGCGGCTATTGCGTGTACGGGCGCGACCTGCACTTCCAAAGGCAATTGCTGTTCGACAAATTTTCCGTCTTTCCCCCTCACAAACAGGGTCGTAGCGAGGTGGTTGGCCGTAAGATGCCCCGCGCCATCGAGTTCTGAAGCACCGAATACGTCCAACAAAGAGGCATCTGCGTAGCTTTTGTAGTCAGGAAAACGCTTGCCCATGATGGGCATTTGGCTTATCAATTCATCGCGGGTGAGGTAAGGGTAGTTTTTGCCTTGGACATAGCTACACAGAATCGGGTCTATGCGCCCGTTTTGGTCAAAGTCCTTGAAATACAACTCCGTAGGTTGCTGATCGGAGGCTTTGATTTGGGAATTAAGGCCCAAATTGCCCACGACCAAATCCATTTTTCCGTCGCCGTTGAAATCATCCACCAGTAGTTTGTTCCACCATCCGCTGTATTTTTTGTTGAAATAGCGGTCCGTTTTGTCTTCCAGTTTCCCGTTGATATTCTCAAAAACCATCACAGGCATCCACTCTCCGACTACGATAAGATCTTGGCGGCGGTCGCCGTTGAGGTCAAGCCAAGCAGCGTCGGTGACCATAGCCCCCAAACCCCCAGAGGGGGCTTCAATTTTGTATTTTAAGCCCCCTCTGGACGGTACGCCGCGCGGGGTTTGGGGGCTTATCAACACAAAACTTTGAGGGGCAGTGGGGTATTCGCCTGGCACAACGCGCCCACCTACGAACAAATCGGGGCGACCGTCGGTGTTGAGGTCGCCTACGCGCACACAACTGCTGCTCACGCGCATCGGCGGGAGGGCATCGGCGGCTTTGACAAAAGTACCCTTGCCGTCGTTGAGGTAGAGTGCATCTTGCAAACGGGCGTCGTCTGGGGCAAAATCGGCGTAGCCGCCGTGACAAACGTATAAATCAAGGTCTTTGTCGGCATCAGCGTCAAAAAAAACGGCGTCAGAAGCGTGGCTTTGGGCATCTGCCGCAA
Source organism: Spirosomataceae bacterium (assembly GCA_025455795.1). Taxonomy (GTDB): domain Bacteria; phylum Bacteroidota; class Bacteroidia; order Cytophagales; family Spirosomataceae; genus Runella. The sequence goes on along the minus strand of JALOLW010000291.1, from coordinate 1,479 downwards.
ACGCGGGTTGGTTTTTAGGAATAAATTGGCCGTTTTGTTGCTGTAAATACAGCGTACTCGACTGACCATTGCTACCGCCCAAAAACACGTCTTCCAAACCGTCGCCATTGACATCGGCTTTGGCCATACACGGCCCTACCTGCGACTGCGGATTGACCATCAAAGGCTGCCGCTTGAAATCATTGAAAACAGCGGGAATTGCCTGCGAGGACGCGAGCCAACCTTTTTCGCTAAAAATAGGCAATTCTGAGGAAACAGGGGCGGGTTTTTCGGTGACATCTTGGGCGTTGAGCGTGAGCCATTGGTCAGTTTTGACGTTGCGAAGCGTTTGCTGCTTGCCGTTGGGCCACCTGACCTTGAGCGAATCTATCACTGCCGCGTTGCCCAGCCCGAAGTGCAGCGTAGGCGACACGCTCGACTGATAGCCGCGCATGGGCATTTGTTCCAAATACTGTACTTGGCCATTTTGGTACGCCCATATTTTTGCCCCAATCCCGAATGTATTGGCCCCTTGGCCTTTCAAAGAGATTTTGAGGTAGTGGTTTTTGCGGGTTTGTTGGGCTTCATTTTGGTAAATAAACGCGGGCGCGTTGATGTTATTGACGACCATATCCAAATCGCCGTCATTGTCCAAATCTGCAAAAACCCCGCCGTTACTGTTGGAAGGCTGATTCATTCCCCAATCGCCACTTACGTTTTTGAAAGTCAGGTCTTTGTTGTTTTTGAAGGCATAATTGACCACGTTGGAGGCAGGCATTTGCAGGACGAGTTTCAGCACGTCGTCGCGGGTCACGTTAGACGCATTTTGCTGGAAATCATTCATGTACTTCAAAAAATCAAGATTGGTATAGTCGCGCAGGTAGCCGTTGGTGATGTAAAGGTCTTTCCAGCCGTCGTTGTCATAATCGGCAAACAAAGCCGCCCACGACCAGTCGGTGTTGGAAATACCCGCGAGTTGGGCCACCTCACTCCCCCGCCCCTCTCCTTGCGAAGGAGAGGGATGCCCGAAGGGCGGGGAGAGGTGCAGCATATTGCGCATAAACTGCTTATGAAATCCCGAGCGAACGGTCATGTCAAACTTATCGTAGTTGTCGGGGGCCATGAGGAGTTTCTGACGGCGATTGTCTTCGGGAAGCATATCAAGCGTGAAGATGTCGGGCGAGGCGTCGTTGTTTACATCGGCCACGTCGTTGCCCATCGAAAACTGCGACGTGTAAGGCAGGGTTTCTTTGAGCATGTCTTTGAAAGTACCATTTTTTTGATTGATGTACAATCGGTCGGGAATGGTGTAGTCGTTGCTCACATAAATATCAGGCCAGCCGTCTTGGTTGAAATCGGCAACACCCGCCCCCAAGCCATATGAAAGCGGCGAACTGTTGATACCGCTCCGACGGGTAACATCCGCAAACCTCACCCCACCCCGAAGCGAGTTCGGGGTACCCCTCTCCTTGCCTAGGAGAGGGGCAGGGGTGAGGTTTT
>JALOLW010000290.1 GCA_025455795.1 Spirosomataceae bacterium | reverse complement strand
TTTTCTATCATCTTCCTTGCTGGTTGGAGGAATTTTACGTAAAAGGTGTTTTTGTCTCAAGATTTGAATAGCCAGATGTTTTCAAATATTTGGTATCCCCCTTTTTTGTTATCCAAACGATACCATTAAAAACTCTCGGATTTTTTGCCCGTATGAGGCTATCAATTTTGGAAGAATAGTCATCTTTTGGCGGCTCATTTGCAAAAACAATATCCGATAGGCCCTCTGCAATCGAAACAATCTTGTTGTGTTCAGAATAAGATGCTTTGATAAGAATTGAATCTGGCTTTTGTACCATCTGTTCAAACGTCGGGGATTCTCGCTGCAAACCCGAAGTATGGTTGAGCAAATGCTTGATGGTGATTTCTTTCCAGTGAGGCGGAGTATCGCGGAAGAATTTGCCAACGGGGTCATTCAAAGCCAACCGCCCCTCTTGCACAAACTGCATGATGGCGGTCGCAATGATGTGTTTGCTTACAGGCGCCAACTTATAAACTGTATTTTCGGAGGCAGGCATCGAATTTTCTAAATTGGCATAACCGTATCCCTTGGCTTTGACGATTTTGCCTTTTTTAATGATGCCCACCGACAGCCCTACTATGTTTTGCTTGGCCATTTGGTCTTGCAGAAAGGTATCAATGGCATCAGCTTGTGCATGACCAAACTGCGAAATGAGCATGAAGAAGAATGCTACAAAAAAAGGTTTCATACTGTCAGTAATTTTAGGCTGTAAAAAATTTTAGGCCGTAAAGGTAAAGAGACGGCGCAGCGAAGCGGTTCAAGGTTACAAAAAGTAGGTTCAAATTTATAAAGTTGAACTACAAACCTTGTTTTTTTTGATATTCGGCAGGTGTTTGGCCTGTCATTTTCTTAAAAACCGTAAAGAAAGAAGATTTAGAATTAAAGCCGCTTTCGAAGCCTATCCCTTCAACGGTGAGGTTATGCTTGGTATGCAAGAGGATTTTTGCCCTTTCGATTCTTAGTTCATTGATGTAGGCCGAAAATGATTTGTGGTATTTCTCATTCAGCACCTGCGACAAAATATGCGGTTGAACCTCCAATACTTTTGCAGTTTCAGAAAGGGTGAGTTGTGAATTGAGAAAAAGCTCCCTTTCGGTTATCCACGACAGCTTTTGTTCTATGGCCAACAACGTTTCAGTGTCCAACTTTTTGCCCTCATATTTTATCTTTTCCTCAAAAAAATTGCTCGTTTTGTTTCTCCTAAAAATGAGCAACAGCACCATCAAGTAGATGACAAACGAAAAAGACAAAGCTCCCACGATGTAAGAAGTGTAAGGAGCTATCAAATGCGCCAACCAAATTACCGACACGCCTGTATAAACACTCAACACCCAAAAATCAATGTTTCGCAATCCGCCATGATTGTTGAAAGCCGTTTTAAAAATATCTTTGACGTAGGGAAATGACAAGAGGATGTACAGAAGCCATTGCATATAAATGCCAAATATGCCCAAATACCACCACAAGCGTCTATGCGCTGAATACGGAAACAGGGTTCCCACCGCCATTACGCCAATAGCGTACGGAAATACATGCCAAGCCCAGTTTTTGGCACTATTTGTAAAGTGTTTCCGTAAATACAAAAACAGAAAAGGGCCAATGAGAACACAAGCCGAAAGCCCAATTTGAACATATACATTGGCGAGTGGCTTATTGAAGTAAAGGAAAACGGATTTGGTGATTCTCACACTCAACATCAAGAGCAGCCAACCCAAAAAGTAATTTGAAAACCTGCTTTTATAGGCTGTTAAAAAAAAATAAAGGGTAAGAATAAAACCATTGAACGCACCAATTGCGCTAAAAAAGAATAAATATGGGCCATCGGCACTCATTATTAGCATTTATTTGGCGTTATGCCCGTTGCTTTTTTGAAAAATATACCTCGCCTATATTCCGAATAACATCCAAATAGTTTGGTAACTTTTTTAGACACGGTTCGGCTTTGTTTTCAGCGTAAGAAATTTTTTATTTCAGTTTTTAGTTGTCGTCCATCTCTCAACGCCTTTTTGTCCAACGAGATACCAATCAAAAGTCCAATGGCTATGCCTACGGGAAATCCAAGACCTAAAAGTCCAATATTACCAATACTTAGTCCAAGTGCCGCTCCAATTGGCACCCCAATTAATGTCATTCCTAAAAATATCCAAGTATTTCGGTAGCGGTTTTTTTGCACAATTTTATGTTCTTTTTCCACTTGGTGTAAAATAGCAGCTTGTTTTTCTAAGACAAGTTTAATAAGTCGTTTTCCGCTATTTGTTGAGGTATTTATTTCATCAACAGCTTCGTTAATAAACGCTACTACGCTCTGTTTCAATTCTTTGCTCTTCAATTCATTCAAAAGCTCCGTGAGTTCTGAATAAATCATTTTTAGCTTATTGTCAGTAGCCATTTCTTCTCGGTCGTTGAGTTTCTTGATATTCATGTTCTTTAAGTTTTACTTTTTATGTTGTAGGCTCTACACATTCATCTTACCACAAATAAATGCTATCGGTTTCAAAATGGCGGTTCCCCAATTCAATATCAATACCCTCCACGAAACTTATAAGTACTGGCTACTTTGTCAATGGCCACGATGTAGGCCGCCAATCGCATATTGACTTTGTACTTTTGGGAAGTGGCGTACACATTGTCAAAGGCGTCTTTCATGATGCGGTCGGAGCGGCGATTGATGCGCTCTAAGTTCCATTTGTAGCCGATACGGTTTTGTACCCATTCAAAATACGATACTGTCACCCCGCCCGCGTTGGCCAAAATATCGGGTACGACCATAATGCCCTTGTCGTTGATGATGTCGTCGGCGCTGGCTGAGGTGGGGCCGTTGGCACCTTCTACAATCATTTTGGCTTGAATAGCAGCCGCATTTTCGTGCGTTATCACGTCTTCTTTGGCCGCAGGTACCAGTACATCTACGGGCAGTGAGAGGAGTTCTTCGTTAGAGATTTTGTCGGCATCTTTGAATCCTTCCAAAATACCCCCGTTTTCGTTTCGGTACTTGATAGCGGCTTCGATGTCAATGCCACGGGCGTTGTAGTAGCCCCCCGAAATATCGCTAATTGCCTGTACCGTCACGCCGCGCTCTTGGAGCAAAGCCGCCGCAAACATCCCCACGTTCCCAAAACCCTGCACGGCAGCCGTAGCACGATAGGGATTGATGCGCATTTTTTCCATCGCTGCCAATGCCGACACCGTCACGCCGCGCCCTGTGGCTTCGGTACGTCCGAGTGACCCACCCAGCACGAGGGGCTTGCCCGTCACAACGCCATGAACGGTCATGCCCATTGCCTTGGAGTACTCGTCCATGAGCCACGCCATTTCGCGCGGGCCAGTACCCATGTCGGGGGCGGGAATGTCTTTGTCGGGGCCAAACACATCGAGCATCGCCAACGTGTAAGCCCGCATGAGGCGTTCGATTTCACCCGCCGACATCTCGCGGGGATTACAGGCCACGCCGCCTTTGCCACCACCGTACGGAATATCCACCACGGCGCACTTCCAAGTCATCCACGCGGCCAACGCCCGCACTTCGTCAATATTGACAGCAGGGTCAAACCGAATCCCGCCTTTGGCGGGGCCGAGGATGTTGGAGTGAATCACGCGGTAGCCTTCAAAAACCTTGATGCGACCGTCGTCCATCATGACGGGTAAGCCCACCACTACTTGTTTGCGTGGTACTTTCAAAATATGATACATTTCGTCGCTGATGCCGAGGAGTTCGGCTGCTTTGTCAAAACGCGACATCATAGACTCCAAAGGATTTTCTTTGTCCTTGATGGGAGCGGGTTCGATGTAAGTCATCATCTGTGTAATTGCTGAATTTTTGGAATAACTTTTTTTTGAAATGTCAGTAAAGCCGTCAAAGTCCCTATGGATGAAGCAGATGGGGTATTGGTGGCGATGCAGTGTTTTTGTTGGTTATGCTGATTGTTGATGTAGTTGTTTGCAAACTTAGCAATGTTACAACGAAAATACCAAAAAAGTGTTTTTCAATCTTGCTTTAATGCAATTTTAAGACTGAACGTTTATATCACTACGTTGCCCATTCGTAAAATCATTTGGAAGTAACTCGCCCATTTCCCAAATTAAACTTGGTGTTTGAGACGGTTTGAAAAATCAAAAAAAGTGAATTTTTCTGAGTAGGTATTTGGCTTATCGAGCAAGCAAGGTTTTATAGGCATGGTGAAGCAGGGGACCTGTTTCGGGCCCTACTGAATTGACCTCGCCGTAGGGTGCTTCTTTTTCACCGTAAGTAAACGGTGGTGCTACGTCCCAGTAAGATTTGGGCAAAATATAGCCGATTTCGTCGTTGGCAAGTCCTATCACAAACTTGTATTTGCCACGCATCAAACTACGCAGCGGCGGCGTTTCGAGGGGCTTTTTGAGGTCAAAATCTGCGTATTGAGGTGCTTCCACGCCACCATTGACAAGTTCGGGGTAAATCTCTCCTGGCACGCTCAAAAAACTGGCTTCTCCGATATGCCAGACCGCGATTTCGGTGCGGAGTTTGCCCCAGCTACTATACCCAGCATCCACCACGCCCAATGCCACTCCGAGGCGAAAATCAGTATTGTCCAAAGGGAGTTCGAGGGTTTTGGCGCGTAAGTCTATGCCGCCGCTGAGGGGTTCGGCGTTGTCGAGTGCCTTCAAAATGAGCAAAGCCAGCGTACTGCCCGTAACTTCGGCTTTGTGATAAGAGGGTTCTTGGTACAGCGTATCTTTGAACGGATGCTTCACGGCCACCCTGGGGTCGGTAGTCATGAGGCCGCCTAAGCAACCCGTGGCATACACTACCACGCCGCCTGTGCCTTTTTTGACTTCTTTGTTGTCGTTAAAAACGCCTTTTTCAACACCCTGACGCAGATAGTGGGCAAAGTCTGAGGTGATGAGTGTGTTTTTGTTCCAAAGCACTTCGGGGTGATTGCCCCACACGATGTACGTGCCAAGGGTAGCGTTGGTAGTAGCATCTTGGGCTTGGAGAATGTACAGCCCGTCGTCTTTCACGATGGGCTTTCGGGTATCGGTGGTGAGGGCTTGCGCGCCCGTGAGGTCTTGGGCCACGCGCAGTTTGGCAGGTTTGAGATTTTTGACGGCCTGCTCAATCGCACTTACTACTTGTTTTTCTACCCACTTCTCATAGTCGGCATCCACACCACTTTTAAACTCACTATCGCCCCACATTCCGAGCATATCAGGGCCTTCGTGGGTGTGCGTGCTCGAAATCGTGGCGTAAGTAATGCCCCACGAAGCATCGAGTTGCTTGCGGACATTGACGACGTTTTTGTGCGTGAATCCAATCAAATCCACCGACACCACCGCCAAGCGGGTTTGGCCGTCGTCGAGTACCATTGCCCTGGCCCAAAGGTCGTCGTGAATGCCGTTGGCGGCTCTTTTGTTCTGAAAACCCGCCATCCAAACTGCATCAAAACGCCCATTTTTGTTGAGGTCTTGGTAAGTATCGCCATCTTCGGGTTCGAATTGGGCATCTTGGTTGGCATCTGTCCAAGTATCGGGTAAAGTGGGCGTAATGGCCACCGCCGCAAAACCCGCTTGGTAGCCTTTCCATTGTG
>JALOLW010000289.1 GCA_025455795.1 Spirosomataceae bacterium | reverse complement strand
GCGCTTTTTTTTCTTGCGCTACCGAGATTTGACAAAACCCTAACCAACACACAGCAAGACAACTAACAATGGTTTTCAATTTTGGTAAAATATAAGTGACTAAAAAACAACGTTTTGAAAGTAAAAAAGTTTGGCAATCCTCGAAAGACGCTATCTAAATCTCTATAAAAAGCGACGAAACTTTGAAAAATGCTGCTATGCAAACCTTAGACGCTATCATCCAACACATTCACTCGCTTCAATCGCGCGGCGAGCGATATTTCGAGGAGGGACTTTTTCCCGCGTATCGTCGCAATCCACTCCTCGGCTATTCGCGCCCTGATACCACTATTTTCTTTACGGCAATCATTGCGTTTACGTTGCGTAGTATCCAACATTTGCTTTCGTCATCAAGCCAGCAATTGGTGGAAGAAATCGCCCAAAAAGCCCTCCAAAACTACCCGCTTTTTCAAAACAAAGACGGCCTCAAAACCTATAATTTTTGGAAAACAAAACCTTCGCAACATTTTCCCAACGGTCATATTTTCAGGCATTTCGACCATTTTCGCATCCCCGACGACGTGGATGATACAGCGATGATTTACCTCACCTCTACCCCCACCCGCGACGAACTGCTGTGGCTCAAACAAAAACTCACCCAACACGCCAACCTGACCCACAAAACCATCCAAAACACCTATCCCGAATACCGCTCGTTACGGGCGTACTCGACTTGGTTTGGCAAGAATATGTACATCGAATTTGACGTGTGCGTGTTGTGCAATCTGCTGTATTGTATTTATCATTATCAATTGCCGCTCAATCAGCACGATACTGACTCACTGACCTACATTCGCTCGGTCGTCGAAACCGACCGCTACCGCACTGAGCCGTTTCGGTGTGCGCACCAGTACCCGCGTACTGTACCCATCGTGTATCACGTGGCGCGGCTTATGGGGGCTTATGAAATCCCTGAATTAGCGCCGATTCGTTCCAAACTTATTGCCGATACAAAGCACCTGCTCACGCTTCCGCAGCATCCATTGGACGAAATCGTCCTTCGTACTTCACTGCTGCGATTGGGGCAAAGAGTAGAGGGCAGAGAGATTAATCTCCTCTTGGAAAGGGTGGGTAATCACGACGATTTTTATTTCTTTATAGCAGGACTCTTGACTGCTTACGAAAACCCGTTACTTTATCGTTTGGCCCGCTCGCCGCTGTTTCATATCCGTTGGGAATGTGAGGCGCATTGTTGGACACTTGTAGCCGAATACTTAGCTTTACGCCATGTTTTTGATTGATGCACACCTCGACATGGCCATCAACGGCGTGGAGTGGAACCGCGACTACCGCCAACCCGTAGCCGCTATTCGCGCCGATGAATACGGCATGACCGACAAGCCCGACCGCGCCCGTGGTACGGTCTCACTGCCCGAACTCCGACGCGGCCACATCGGCCTTGTCGTAGCTACGCAACTCGCCCGCGTGAGTGCCGATGCGTCTTTGCCCGGGGCGGGTTTTCGCACGCCCGAAATCGCTTGGGCTGTCACCCAAGCCCAAAAAGCGTGGTACGATGCCATGGTGGACTTCGGCGAAATGGTGCAAATCACCGATGCGGCGCAGTTGAAGCAGCATTTGGCTTTGTGGATGGATACGACCGTTGCCAACGAAACCAAGCCCGTTGGCTTCATCCTAAGCCTCGAAGGGGCTGATTCTCTGGTCAATCTTTCTTATCTCGACAAAGCCTACGCCTACGGCCTACGCGCCCTCGGACCCGCCCATTACATGCACGGACGCTACGCACCCGGCACAGGCTTGACGGGCGGCTTGACGACGATGGGCAAAGACCTCTTGCGAGAAATGGACGCTCTTAACATGATTTTGGACGTAACCCACCTTACCGACGAGGGTTTTGCCGAGGCCATGCACCTCTACAAAGGGCCCGTGTGGGCCAGTCACCACAACTGCCGCACCCTCGTACCGCGCCAACGCCAACTCGCCGACGACCAAATCAAACAACTCATTGAGCGCGGGGCTGTCATTGGCGGTTGTATGGATGCGTGGATGTTGCATCCCGCTTTTGTGCAGCGTAAAAGTGACCCTGTAGCGTTGGGGGTCAAAATCGAAACCGTCGTCAATCATTTCGACCATATTTGCCAAATAGCGGGCAATTCTCTCCACTGCGCCATTGGCTCTGATTTGGATGGTACTTACGGCACCGAGCATGGTCCCATGGATTTGGATACCATCGCCGACTTGCAGTTGTTGGAAGGTATCCTACACAGGCGCGGGTACACGCCAGAAGACATCGAAAATATTTTCTACAAAAACTGGTTGCGATTTTTGGAAAAAGCATGGAATTAGCAAAGTGCTTAGCTTTTACTATCAATCAGTTATGTTATTTTTCTGTTTTTCAACTCACTGTTCATTTCATCTGGATTAGGAAGTAAATTTCTTATTTCTTCGGGTAATTCTTTATAGGTAAATTCGCTCACGCCAATGGGCTTGTTTACGTCTTTAAGCGCAAAATCCACTTCAAAATTGTCTTTGTTTTTGCACAGTAAGATTCCAATGGTATCGTTGTCGCTCTGAGTTTTGAGAAGTTCGTTGATTGCAGAAATGTAGAAATTAAGTTTACCAATGAACTCTGGTTGAAATTCTTGTAGTTTCAGTTCAATGACAATGTAGCGGCGCAGTTTTATGTGATAAAAGAGCAAATCGGTTCGGTATTCTTTCAAGCCAATTTTAAGGGTAAATTGTTTTCCTAAGTACGCAAAACCTCTGCCAAGTTCAAGTAAAAATTGGGTAATATTGTTGGTAAGTTCTCTTTCCAAATCTTTTTCTTTTGCCGATTTTTCAAGCGTTAAAAATTCAAAATTATAGGGGTCTTTGAGTAATTGTTGTGCTAAATCACTTTCTGGCTTGGGCAGCGTAGTGGTAAAATTAGTGATAGCATTACCTTGCCTTTTGTGGAGTTGAGTTTCTATTTGATACTCTAAAACGGCCCTACTCCAGTTGTTTTCGATGGTTTGATTGATGTAAAATAAGGCATCGGCCACGCTTTTGTTTTTCTGCATTATCAATATATGATGTCCCCAAGGAATAGAAAAAAGGCGGTTTTCAAATTCAGTAGGAATGAGTTGGGCTTTTTCTATTTGTGCAGTAGAGTGATTCTCAATGGTTGTTTTTTCTAATTTGGAAACAAGCTGTTTCCAAATTAAAGAGTCCGAATAGAATTGATAAAACTGCCGACAATTTCTTAGATTTTTAGCGGATAGGCTTTTCATAGCTGGAAACTCAGCAGATAAATCTTTGCTTAATTGATCAATAAAACCACTTCCCCACTTGGCAGTTTCTTGTTTTTCTACAATTTGTTTGCCCAAATCCCAGTAGAGTTTAATAAGTGAGGTATTGACAGCGATAGCAGCTTTAACTTGGCTTGTTTGTATCGTTGATTTGAGTTCAGCAAGCCAATTTTTATAAGTATCATCAGTGTATAAATGTGCCATTGCTTTGATAAAACGTATGAATTGATTACAAAGATGAAAACAGAACTGTAAATATATCATATCTTCATTTGGCAAATTTAACTCTTTTAGTTGGGGTGTATGGCATATTAAATATTAGAACAACTCTATCAATGGCTTTTATTCAAAAATCCATTTGATATGAACACCCGCCTTTTGTTTGTCATCTGCTCACTACTGACCTTGGGTAGCTTCGCCCAAAAAACCAACAAGCCCATCAAAGCCCTCATCATAGACGGTCAAAACAACCACGTGCAGTGGCCCAAAATCACCTACATGATGAAGCACTACCTCGAAGAAACGGGTAAATTTACAGTGGATGTGAGCCGCACGTATTACACTTGGGAGGGTGACGATTATGTAAAACAATATAAAATAAACGGGGTAGCCCCAACCCAAGCCCTACCCAAAGCACGGATGGATTCGAGCTATCGGCCTGCTTTTGCCAATTACGACGTGGTGGTGTGCAACTTTGGCTGGAACGCTGCACCGTGGTCGGATGCCACACAGGCTGATTTTGAGCAGTTTATCAAAAAAGGCGGCGGCTTGGTGGTCATTCATGCCGCCAACAACTCCTTCCCGCTTTGGCCTGCTTACAACCGTATGATTGGACTCGGTGGCTGGGGCGACCGCACCGAAAAAGATGGTCCGTTTGTGTATTATGACCAAGACGGCAAACTCGTCAGAGATACGCAGGCGGGCAGGGCGGGTTCGCACGGGGCGCAAAACGAATTTTTGATTACGCTCCGCAACACTACCCACCCTATCACCAAAGGAATGCCCGAAAAATGGATGCACACCAAAGACGAAATGTACGACCGTCTGCGTGGCCCTGCCGAAGAGATGGAAGTACTGGGAACGGCTTTTTCGCCCAAAAGCAACCGTGGCACTGACCGCCACGAGCCAATGCTGATGACCGTCAAGTACGGTAAAGGCAAGATTTTTCACGTACCGCTCGGCCACGCCGACTATTCGGTGGAGTGTGTGGGCTTCATCACTTGCCTTCAGCGCGGCACGCAGTGGGCGGCTACGGGCAAGGTGGACATTCCGATCCCTGCTGATTTCCCGACCGAAAACAAGGTGAGCTACCGCCCGTTTGTGGATAAAACCACGCCCGAAATCCGCCTCATTGTTCGCTCCGACGATATAGGGTCGAGCCATACCGCCAACCGCGCCTGTATGGATGTATTTACCAACGGCATCAGTCGCTCGGTAGAAATCATGGCCCCCACGCCCTGGTTTTTGGAGGCGGTCAAAATGCTGCGTACTCAGCCAAGCTACGACGTGGGCATTCACCTCGTGATGACAAGTGAGTGGGAAAACATCAAGTGGCGACCGCTCACCCACGCACCGAGTATCATAGATGCCGACGGCTACTTCCCGCCTTTTGTGTGGCAAAACAAGGGCTTGCCCAATGCTGACTACCTCCAAAAACACAAACTCAATCTCCAAGAAGTAGAAGCAGAATTACGCGCTCAAATCGAACTCGTAAAAAAATACTTGCCACACGCGAGTCATTTGAGCTGTCATATGGGTTTCAACCGCGCCAACGACGACCTCAATGCCTTGGTAGAAAAACTCTCTGCTGAATACAAACTCCCGCTCGAAATTCCCGTCAAAGCAACTTACGTTCAAGGGTTTAGTGGGGCCAATAAAACACCCCAACAAAAAGAACAGGATTTGGTCAAAATCCTCAATGAACTGCCCGCTGGAACGCACTTCATCATCGAACATCCAGGGTATTTTGAGGGTGACATGAAAGGCATGAGTCACAAAGGCTACGAAGAAGTAGCCCTCGACCGCGACGGGGTCACGCAGGCGTTTACGAGTCAAGCCGTCAAAGATGTCATCTTCAAACGCGGCATCAAACTGCTCAGTATCAAAGACGCAATAGAGGGGAAGTAGGCTTACCGTGCCATTCGCAGTCCTACTTTCACTCCCACCGTATAAGGCTGAATTTGAAGGACTTGGCGCGTGTCGGTGGTTTTTTGGAAAAAGTAGGTATAAGTTGGCTCTACCACCAACGAGTACCGACCACCCAAGTAGCGTTCCCAACCTGCCGAGGCCGTCAAGCCCAACTG
>JALOLW010000288.1 GCA_025455795.1 Spirosomataceae bacterium | reverse complement strand
TCAACAAACTGAGCAATCTCATCATAGGTAAAAAAGTAGATGCCAATAGACTAAGTATCTCGTTGATGAAAATGGGAAAAGAAGGGAGCGAAGCACAAAAAGGGGCAATGGAAGTAGATGAATATGGTATTGAAGACCAGAATTTTGCCGATGTTGCCGAACAACTTTACGAAGAACGAATGCAGTTGATAGACGCGCTTAACCAAACCGTTTCTTGATATGCAGTTTTTGGAAGAACTCCGAAACGACCCTATTCTTAAAGATTTCTTATGCCACGAGTGCCAAGAAAACGGAATAGCTATTGAAGTTAGTGACCAAGTTTCGGCTGACAATTTAATTATCATTCGTGTTGATGAGTTTTATAATTCACTCAAAATGGGAAACAAAACACCACCCGCTCCCGATTGTTTGATTGTTCAATATTGTAGAGATAACCAATACGTGATTTATGTGGTTGAACTCAAAAATGTGGGTGATTTGAAAAATGAGCCGCTCAATGGAATTAGAAGTCAGTTTGAAACTTGCTTGTTAGATTTTATGAGTAACCGATTTAGAAAGTATTTTTATAATCCAAACTACGATTTTGCAAACTCCATTCATTTGCTCTTTGTTTCACTTCCAAGAGAGGCAAAAAGTAATTCAAAAGACCGTACCACTCGTTTAGACAGCCTTTTGGGTACACGGCCAATTCCATTTGCCAATCGAAAATATTTGATTGAATACAAAGTACCAAATCCTGTCATTCAGCCCTGTTGAAGCATTATTGCTTATACGCACGGCCATTATGCAGGTGGTGTATAAGGGGTTGGGAGTGAGGTAGGAGGATAAAACTTAGAACTACTGTGAGGCTGAATTGGAAGGTAACACCGCAAGAAGTTTTCAATAAAAAACATTGGGAGATACAATTGCTAAAACTATTGCGACCGAAGGTTTTGAAAGCATCAATGATGCCCTCAAGCGTGAGATAGATACAATAAGCAGATTGTCGGAAAATAAGGAAAGTCAGTAGCGGGAAAAGATACTTAGCCTTTTGCCGCCAAATAATCCTCCCAAGTGTCAATGTCCGAGAGGGATTGCAACAAAACGATGGGGTAGTGTTTCAATGCCGCTAAGGTTTCTTCAAAAAGTATAGGCTGACTCCATGACTTGTTTTGAAAAACCGACGGGTGCATTCGCTTCAGTCCCAACAGATAATAACCACCGTCAATGGCAGGGCCGATGACGGCTTCTTGGGCGGTCAGTTGGTCAAACGCATTTTTGAGGTGAATCGGTTTGAGGCCAAAGCAGTCGCTGCCAATAATGACGACTCGCTTGGCACCCGTTGCAAATTCTTGGGCGAAAGCATTATACATTCTTTCGCCCAAATCAGCTCCCTTTTGAAGAAATTTTTGAACGGGCAAGGTGTCCCATAAGTCGTTGGTATTCAACTCGTCGCCGTAATAAATCTGAACCCGAAAAAAGGGCGACGAAGGCATCATTTCCAAAAAATCCTCGATGACTTGGCGCGTATGATGCAGCAGTTCGGTATAAACTTCTACGGCTTTGGCGTGACCCACAGTAGCCGCGATGCGCGTTTTGACGCGCCCTTCGACAGGGTTTTTGACAAAAACGATGATGGAGTACACGTTGTAATTATTTTGCGAGGGTTGTGAAGACACAGGCCGCGGGAACTGCATATTTTTACCCTCAAAAGTAATTGATTTGCGAACAAGTGCCTAATATTTATCCTTGCAACATGCAACTAAGCTTAACAACAGAAGAACGGGAGTTGCTCAAGAGACACCAGCGCAATGTATCTGAACGTTACTGCGCGTCACCATGATTCACCCCCGTCCTTTCTTATTGCAAGGCAATTTTTAGGACCTCTTTACTAAACAGCACTTTGTACAGCTCTTTGGAGTAGCTGTTGATAAGTATCGAAATACTCATTTTTTGTGCTGGAAAATAATACGCTATTCCGTTGAAACAGAATACATTACCTGCGTGACCTGTGCCCTTTTTACCATCTATATCCAACTGAAACACACCTAAGCCGTAGTCTTTGATGTAAGAAAGCTCCTCGGGGATGTCTTTGACTTCAAACCCAATTTTCAACCCTAAGTCTGCCATTGATTTTGCCGAAAGGAGTTTGCCCGTATTGAGCGCTTCCATAAAAATTGCCAAATCGTACGAATTAGAAATCATGCCGCCATCAAGCATATCTTGGCCTCCTACGGCATTGTGGTCTATGGGCGTTTGGTCGCGCATGATGCCGTTGTTCATGGTATCGTAGTAGCCCCTCGACATACTCGCTGGTATCGTAGTACTGGCGTAGGTGTTTTGTAGCCCGAGTGGCTTGATAATTTTTTCCGTAACAGCCTCATAAGCAGTTTTTTTGGTGATGTTTTCAATCACGAGGGCCAGCAAAATATAGTTGACATTGGCATAAACCCACTCTGTACCAGGCTCAAAATCTGCTTTTTTGCCAAAAGAATATCGTAGGTTTTCTTTGGCCGATAAACCCTTCGCACTAAAATTTTGAATCCGCATGATACCCTCAAACCCCAAGTACTCGTGGATGCCCGAAGTGTGTTGGAGGAGATTGCGAAGGGTTACTTTGTCAAGGTTTTTGATTTTCTCCACATATTCGGCGGGTAGGTATTTGCTGGCTTTGTCGTTGATATTGAGTTTGCCCTCGTCTTGCAGCTTCAAAATGGTAGCCGCAGCAAATGTTTTTGAAATACTGCCAATCCTCATGGTGTGACAAGGACTCAAGGCGACGTTGTTGGTAAAATCAGCTTTGCCCGTTGCATTACTCCAAGTCCCTTGGGGTGTTTTGATGGTGATACTGACGCCCACCGCGCCAGCTTGGGCAAATTTCTCCACAATCTGCTGGTACTTTGCGGCGTTGGGGTGGTTTGGAGCGTTGAGCGAGCAGTTGGTTTGGGGAGTGGCTTTCTCTACGGTGTCTTGGCAGGAGGCCGATAGCAACAGGGCGGTGAGCGACAATAAATGAATGATTTTCATGGTTTTGAATGGTATTTTTAGTTTTTGAGATTGATTTTGAGACCTGCCCCTACGAGCGTATGCGCCGAAAATGGCACAAAAAATCCACCTGTCGGATAAGCACCCATTGCTTTGTAGTCGGCCAAGAGGCTGTACCGCTGAGAAAGAGGGTATTCTAAGCCCAAGCCTATTTTGGCATTGAGCATTGCTTTGCCCCAATGGGTCGTTTTCTGATATTCTCCCTCTTTGAGCGCGAATTTATCACCTGCTAAAATGGCGTGTTTGTAGCCCAATGCGGTATGAAGGTTGAGTTGGAGACCAAAACCAAACCGATAGCCCAACCGATACGAAGCGTCGAGCATGAGGGCGTGTTCGGTAAGGCGATGATAGTTGTAATAGAAATCAGCACCAAGCGCGCTTTGCCAGTGCTTTTTGCTTCTCACACGCAAGTCTGTGCCTACATTGAGCGTAGGATGCAGCGGCCCGCTCAGTAGGCGTGAATCAGGAAGTTTGATGGCTTCATTCAGAAATGCCACCCGCAGTGTTTTGGGCTTAAGCTGTGCCTGAACATGAGGAAAATGGAGGAGAAGGCAAGCCGCCAAGACCTTGCCGAGAAGGTTTGTTTTTTTTGTTTGCATGACTGTTAAAAATTTGATTGAGCGGCAAAATTCTGCCCTTTCACGCTGCTACGCGCCCTTGCTTGTAAGGTGGTACGTTTTTTTTGGACTTTGAGAAGCCGTTTTTGCTTCGTTGTTTTTATTGACCCAGTACGCTATCAATAAGTTCGGAATCCAAGCCGCCCAAGCAATGATGGTATAAGAAAAAACGTAATCGTCGGTAAACAAATAAGAAAATGGCACCGCCAGCCTCAGCGAAACCGCCGAAAGACAAAGGGCATAGCTGTACGTCATCAATTGTTGGTGTCGCGTGATTTGCTTTTTGCGGACGGCCAGGTAGCCTTGAAGAGTAGTATAAAAATAAATGCAAGAAACGACGATGAAGCCCAGCTTGGCTACCCAACCACCCGTGGCGTAAAACCCAATAAAAAAGCCCGAAATGGCGCAAAACAAAGCCGTCAGGAGGTACAACTTGCCGATGTTTCGGTGCCAGTGAAGTCGTTTTTGTTGGAGTGATTTGCTAAACTGAACCCAACCGATGAGAATGGCGATACCGCCCGAAACGATGTGGGTGTAAAGAAATGACCACCAAAGTTGGTTTCGCAGGAGTTCGTTGCTTTTGAGTTCCAAATAGCCTTGACTTACGCCGTTGATGAGGTAGTGAATCGGGATGTAGCCTACCAACAGTGCGAGTACCACAATGCCCATCCAAAGTGCTTTTTTCATGGTTTGATGTGTTTTTGATTAAGGCCCAAAATTGGGTCAATCCAAAACACCAAACGCTCTGGCTTGTAAGGTGGTACCAATTTTCAGGTATTGGCCACGCCAGACACAACCCGCTTGGCATACTCCGAAGGCGATACGTTGGTGGCTTTTTTGAAGAAACGATTGAAAGCAGATTTGGAGTTGAAGCCACAATCGTAAGCCAAAGCAAGTAGTGTAAATCGCTGATTTTCAGGTAAAACAACCAGTCGTTTGAATTCTTCTACGCGGAGGGTATTGATGTAGTCATAAAAATTGACACCTTCTGTCTCGTTGATGACTTGTGAGAGGTAGTTGGGGTGGGTGTCGAGGCGAGTGGCCAAATCGGTGAGCGTGAGGTCGGGTTCGGTAAAGAGCCGCTCAAATTGCATCAAAGCCGCAAGGCGGGTGTGGAGGTCTTTGGCAGCTTCTTCGCTCAGGCCCGATTTGGCATATTTCTTTTTGTTGGGTTCTTCGTCTTCCACCACTTCCAGCGCTGGTTCGAGCAACACAGGCGAAAGAGCGGGTCTGTGATTCATAAAAATCCCGACTTGTTTGATGCCAAAATACCCAATCAACACCACAAACACGCTCGAAGCCGAAAAAATAAGCGTATCATTCTGAATCCAAATGATAAACACCCACATCACGGCCATCATGTAAAACAAAAACCGAAGCCAGTGGAGATTGATTTTTTCTTGGTTGGAAAACTGCCCCAAGATGCGCTTTTGGTGCCGTTGGAGTAGCCAAAAATTGATAATTACATAGACGACCCCAGAGATATTGAGCAGCCAACCCGACCAAAACATAAGCGTTTCGTAGCCTTTGCCGTTGTGTTGATAGACATAAATTTTTTGTTCGTAACTCAACAAATAAAACGGCGTATAAAGCAATATCATCACCAAAGGCAGCAGAAAATGAAGCAACCAGATCTTTTGCTTGAATCGCTCTGGTTGGGTCAAGGCCAGCGTGTATAGGTACAAAAGGGGGCCGTGAAAAAACGGGATGGGGAGATTTGAACCCAAAAGAAATGGGTAGCTGAAAAGTTGGTTGGAAATGTACAAATAATAGCTAAACAAATGAAAACCAACCACTAACATCCAAATCCCCAAAACAATATCGGCGAGGGTACGGCCTTTTTTGGTGAAAATCAACAAGGCCAAAAACAACGAAATAAATACTCCGATGACGTATAGCATGACGTAAAATTAACAAACAATACCTCAATACGACAACTCAACGGGGGGTTACCCT
>JALOLW010000287.1 GCA_025455795.1 Spirosomataceae bacterium | reverse complement strand
TACACTAGATGCTTGTTCCAGCGTGAACCTTGTATAGAGGTTTCACTATACTTGCA
This sequence comes from Spirosomataceae bacterium, assembly GCA_025455795.1. GTDB lineage: Bacteria > Bacteroidota > Bacteroidia > Cytophagales > Spirosomataceae > Runella. The sequence continues at coordinate 6,157 of JALOLW010000287.1, read as the reverse complement.
AAGGTTCAACTGTTCCTTTGGGGTAGGTCTGAGAAGGCTGTTTGAATCCGGAAGGAATAAAAAAATAGTTCTTGCAAAGAATGGAAAGTCTTCCCCAAATAATAAATCTTTCCTTTTTGGCCGGGATATCCACCCAAGATCTTCCATCAAATGACCAAAATCCATGCAGATTGCTTCACGCGAAATGCTTATTTGAGATCTTCCACCCAACATTTGAAATTCAATATTCTCCATTGGAGATCAGTTGGATATCTTGGATGTGAATTGAAAGTCTCCTCCATCTCACTATGGAAACTAGACGGGAGAAAAAATTGAGAAGCTTGCTAGATGGCTCTGCCTGCTCATTCGGATCCTGGGAGAGATCTTTTGCTGCCTTGGCGTTGGCGTGGTGATTGACGGTCTGCAACCCCTGTTTCCTACAGTACCGGTCCAGCAGGTCCTCCTCAACCATGGCTCTTGGAGATGGATAAGCAAAGAAATGTGGCTGGGCATTTCTTGGGATGCATTACACCGCAACATTTTAGCTGCCGCTGGTTGAGCTTTCCTAAACTTTGGCCCGTCTATTGGCACGGTAGATTAGTGATTTTGGTTGCCAGGAAAGAAATCTACCAGTATTTGATGGCCCAGTCAAACTCACCAGGGGGCATCAAGATTTCGATGGAAAGCCCATCAGGTAAAGGGTCCCGCCCATATTTCGTGCCACGGCAGTACCTTCCACGCATCAGGGAGGAAGTTTTGGAGGAAGAAAAGCCCCAAAAAGTGGTAGGGAAGTTGAAGGATTTTGAGTGGCAATCAGCTTCTATTAATAAACAAACAGAGTCGTTGCTCATAACTACTGGGGAGGCAAATGACGCGCCTCAAACCCAGTGGCGTTCTGAGACCCAATACGTCCGATTTCAAAACGACACTTTGGAGTGGATTGTGACGCCGATGACCACGCCCAAAGATATTTTGGCAATCCAAAAAGAGTTTCACAAGATAGGCGCGAGTTTTTCGATGACGCATACCAAATACGACCCGCTCAATCACCACTTGCTCGACATGGGCATCAGAATAGACCGTGCTAATGAGAAAAATATGTTCAGCAGAAGTACTTCAATAGAACATTTTGCACCTAAATACTTTTTGCCTGTTATCGTAAGTTTTGGAAAAATGAACATTAAAAATCACTACACCTCATTTGGAGGAAAAATATCATGCAGTCCGCTGTATGAAGTGGCTTTGGCTGACCAAAAAAATACAGAAGAATGGTACAACGCCAACCGCCAAAAGTACCTCAACATCGAACTCCGCGAAAAGCGCAACGGCATTGATTACGAAAGTAGCCAATATCGAGCCGAAACGCTTAAATATTTTTGGGAAACAGGCACTAAGAATCAAATTTATTTTACACCGTCGGGGTTATTGCGATTGGAAAGTGACTATTCGTGGGCAGAATGTATGATAGATGAAAAAGTAGTCAAAGCAGACGAAATTGAAAAACTCAAATGGAACGACCTTGTCTTGATTATGACCTATAATTTTGGCAAATCCGAACCTCGCAATACGCCTCAAAAACTTGTCAGTGTCTATACCAAAAACTTTATCAAGCCATGAAGTTCCTCACCTTTTTTTACTCTGTGGTTCTCTGTCAAAAGCTCTGTGGTTCTCCGTGTCACTTGATTAAGTCAAACGTGTAATTTGATTAAGTCAAACGTGTCACTTGATTAAGTCAAATACGCTGGATTGAAACTAAAAACCCCTAAACGGTGTATGGTAAGCGTACAAAATGTTTGCTAACCAATGGCCTTTGACCCCAATCTCCTTCATCCCGAACTTACTTTTCAGACGGCCCGTAGCGGTGGCAAGGGCGGCCAAAACGTCAATAAAGTCGAAACCAAAGTAGAACTGCGCTTTGACGTGCGAAACTCTGTCGCGCTCAATGAAGAAGAAAAGGCGATTTTGACCGAAAAACTCGCCAACAAACTCACCATCGAGGGGATTTTGATATTGACACACCAAACCGAACGCTCGCAGTTGGGCAACAAAGACAAGGTGATTCGGAAGTTTAATGCGCTGATAATGAAGTGTTTTGAAAAACCCAAGCCGCGAAAAGCCACGAAGCCCACCGCTCAAATGATAGAAAAACGCCTCAACGAAAAAAAACGGGACGCCGAAGTAAAAGCCCAACGGAAGAAAGTAGAGTTCTAAATTTCTGACTCCCTTTTGGCGAGGTCAGAAAAGCAAAAAGCCCGAAGCGATGACTTATGGGCTTTTTTGTGTGCGTTGGGCAACTGATATGATAAACGGCAAGCAAGGTAAAAAAGTTTTGTGCTTGAAAAATTATTCAATTATTTTTCATTTTATTTACATCATCAATAGCCTCTGTTTGTCATGCCGCAATCGGTCATTTATGAAGTGAGTGTTGTGTATGTGGGTTCGCTCAATGCTTTGCGGCAGCGTGAGCCGTTTGTGTCTTATTTTTCCAACCTCAAAAAAACCATCGAAAACATTGCGGCTCAGTTGGTTATCAACGGGTGGTCTGCCAAAATCAACTACACGGCGGCGTATCGCAACCTCAAAGCGCGGGGGAAGTACAGTTGTGATTTTGACGTGGCGGGGCATAAAGTGTTCAAAATCGTGATTACGACCAAAATACTTAATCCGAACCTCAGTACGTTGGGAATTGACGAAATGCCTGCTTAGTGTTTCAGCCCCAATTTCGCGCCTTCTTGGAGCATAAAAGCGAAAGCGGGTGTGTAGTCGTTGGGAATGAGGCCGTCTAAAATCGCCTCGCGGACGGCGGTTTTGATGATGCCCACTTCGGCAGAAGGTGCGATGCCAAAGGTCTGCATGATGATTTCGCCCGTGATGACGGGTTGGAAGTTGCGGATTTTGTCGCGGGCTTCGAGGTCGTACAGTTTTTGTTCTACCTTGTTGAAGTTGGCCAAGTGTTTTTTGACCTTTTCGGGGTTTTTGGAAGTGATGTCGGCGCGGCAGAGGGTCATCAAGGCTTCGAGGTCGTCGCCCGCGTCGAAGAGAAGACGGCGGAGGGCCGAGTCGGTGATTTGCTCTTTTACGAGGGCGATAGGTCGCAGGTGCAGGCGCACGAGTTTTTGGACAAAGCGCATGTTTTCGTTCATGGGCAGTTTCATGTTGCGAAAAATACGCGGTGTCATGCGGGCTCCCAAATCTTCGTGGCCGTGGAATGTCCAGCCCACTTTGGGGTCGAAGCGTTTGGTGGCGGGTTTGGCTATATCGTGCATGATGGCCGCCCACCGCAGCCACAGGTCGGGGGTGTGCGGGGCGATGTTGTCAAGCACTTGAAGCGTGTGATAAAAATTGTCTTTGTGGCCTTTACCGTCCTGGTATTCAGCCCCTTGTAGTTCTACAAATTCGGGGAAAATACGTTTCAATATCCCTGCTTGGTGCAGCAGTTTGAAGCCGTAAGAAGGTACTTTGGCGAGAATGATTTTGTTCAGCTCGTCGTTGATGCGTTCTTTGGAAATAATCTCAATCCGCTCCGCCGACTGCACGAGGCCGTCGAAAGTGTCGGGGTCAATGTCGAAGTTGAGTTGGGTGGCAAACCGCGCCGCCCGCATCATGCGCAGGGGGTCGTCGGAAAACGTAATGAGCGGGTCGAGGGGTGTCCGAATCATCTTGCGGCGCAGGTCGCGCAGCCCGTCGAAGGGGTCAATGAGTTGGCCAAAGTCGTTGGTGTTGAGACTGATGCCCATCGCGTTGATGGTGAAATCGCGGCGGTTTTGGTCGTCTTGCAGCGTGCCATCTTCCACAATGGGTTTGCGAGAATCGCGCTGATACGACTCGCGGCGAGCACCTACAAACTCTACTTCCCAATCGTCGGTTTTGAGTTGGGCCGTGCCAAAATTCTTAAAAACATTGACGTGAACCCCCAATTCCCGCGCCACGGCCTCGGCAAGGGTGATGCCACTGCCCACACACACGATGTCAATGTCTTTGGAGGGACGTTGGAGAATCAAATCCCGCACAAAACCGCCTATGATGTAGGCATCCACGCCGATTTGCCGAGCGCATTGAGATACGGTTTGAAAAATGGGGTTTTGAAGTATCGTTTCGCTAAAATTCATGCTTTTCTTCTTGATTCAAATCTCAAAATTAGGCAAAAAAACGCTTATTCCGTTGGCGGTGGAGCCGTGTAGGAGGCTTTTTTTGATTTGAATCTGAGTTGAAGAGAGATTTGGAAAAAGTTACGGCCAATCTCGTCATTGACAAAATAGTCAAACTGTCGCAGCCAACCGCCCTGCATCGCCACGTGCGAATTGAACTCGTAGCCCATCCCCGCAAAAAAACGATTACGCTCAAAATAGGTGGCTTTGTCGGTCAAAAATAACTCATTAGAAGCCACCGCATACCAAGTTTTTGCCTGAATTTTGGGGCGATTGAGCGGCAATTGGGCTTGCAAACGATACCGAAAACGGTTGCGATAACCGCGCAATGTCCAGCGGTTTTCCCAACGGTAGCGGTGTTCGAGTTTGAGTCTTTGCCAACTGTTGTTGAGCGATACTTGCGACCACATCCGAAACTCGTCGTTGATTTTAGGCTCGACAAAATTGCCCCCTTCGCGGTAGGTTTGGTACGAACCTGCGCCCATCAGTACCGAGATTTGGTCGCTGACTTTGTAGCCCACACTGCCTTTGAATTCGTAGTAATGAAACTGCTTGTAAAAACTAAGGCTGCGGAGTTGCCCTTCGCCCGTGAGCGTCCAGCGTTTGTCCACTTGGTAGCGCACGTTGAGAATATTCCAAGTGCCTAAGTCGTTGAATTCTTGGGCATTGGCAAAACAAGGGATGAACAATAGAAGAAAGTACTTGAAAATATTGGTGTCTGTCATTTTGAGAAAAATTACTAAGAAATTACGTCAAACCCATACCGCGAAAATTCTTTTTCCGTGAGTTTCGAGCCATTCGGATTGCCAATTTTTTACTTCTGAATGGTCAAAAATCAGCAGGAAGCCTTCGTTTAGCCCTTGCATATTGAGGTAATTGGCCAACTGCTCCAATCCGTATTCGTGGTACTGCTGTCCTCGCCAGAGTTTGAGCTCGGCCACAAATTTTTCGTTTAAGTACGTGATTACTACATCCAGCCGCTTTTCTTCGGAGATTTGTGGCTCTTTAAAATCAAAACCATTGCCATTGATGATGGGTTTGAGAAACGCCAAAAATACCAAACGTCCGTTTTTCTCCAAGAAATCGCGGTCTTTTCTGCTGTATTCTTTTTTCATGAATGACTGAAAACCCAGCAACACCGACTCCATATTCAAGCTGCCATCTCGGTTTTTGTAGGCCCAGCCCGCCTCCATTCCAGAAATCTCCTGTTTCTCTAAGGTTTTGACCGTCATGTATGTCACCAAGACTTCGGCATAAATACGATTGTGGATTTTCAAGTTGCCATTTCTGACAAACACCCCGTACAAAACGCCCAAGTTGATGGTTGGATTATGGATATTGAATGGGAACGGGTCGTTGTCAATCGCGATTCTATGAATGGGAACGGGTCGTTGTCAATCGCGATTCTATACACCAAATTGTATAACTCTGGGTTATTTTCAAGGTTTTTGACCAAACTATCAAAGTTGGTATTGCTTTCTCGTACCACTTGCCTGGCGGCCTCGTCTATGTCTGCCTCCGTCCATTCTTTGGTTATTTTGGTAGGTAGAATATCTTCGTCAATCATTTTGCACAAGCGACTCACCAAAAACGGATAACCCGATGTATGATAAAAAAGGCGATCTGCAATCTGCTGCGTGTTCATTGTCACGCCTCGGTCGGCGCAATACGCTTCCAACATCGGCTTGATTTCGTGCGGATAGAGGTTCAAATCCACTTTGTATTCTGAGGCAATGTTCCAGGGGGAATTGTATTTTTGTTCGGTATCAGGTCTGATTTTGAGTTTCAACGTTTTGACATCATGTACACCCGCGAGAATGACCGAATGGAAAGTTTTTACGTCATCTTGCGCCAAGTATTTGTTTCGTAACATGGCCAAAAAACTCACAAATAGTTGGTTATTGCTACTTTTGTCCACTTCATCTATCAGGACAACAACTGGCTGAGGAGTCTGATGTAATAAGCTGGTTATGGCATTTGAAAGACTTTTTAAATCATTCGTTTTTTGAATTTCCTCGGCCAAAACGGAG
>JALOLW010000286.1 GCA_025455795.1 Spirosomataceae bacterium | reverse complement strand
ATGTTCATAATCAAGTGGAAGGGTTTATCGAAAGGCCACTTTTGCCACTCACTGCTTTCTTTCTGGAAAGTAAAATAGAGTTTTCCATCTACCAAAAATCTAATTTCAGAAGGTAGCCACTCTACTGCATAGTCGTGAAAAGCATTCAAGGCCGTTGAGACCATGATACTGCCGCCTTTGTTGGTACCGATGCTGTGATTGAAGGCTTTGGTGTGGATATTGCCGTGTACTTTGTTGGGGTCAAAGCCTACGTGTTCCATGATGTCTATCTCGCCGTTATCGGGCCAGTAAGCAGTGCCGTAGGTTTGGTTGGTGGCGAGCATCCACACCGCTGGCCAAGTACCCACGCCTCGAGGAAGTTTGGCGCGGACGACCACTTTCCCATAAAGCCAATCGCCTTTTTTCTTCGTGACCAATCGGGCAGAAGTGTATTTTCTGTTTTCAAAATCTTCTTTGTGGGTTTCGATGATGAGATTGCCATCTTCAATGCGCGCGTTTTTGGCAGTGGCACGGGTGTAGTATTGCAGCTCGTTGTTGCCCCAGCCGCTGCCGCCTACGTCGTAGTCCCACTTGGTGGCGTCGGGGAGGCCATTTTTGTCAAACTCATCTTGCCAAGTAGGTTGGCTTTCAAAACTATACGTTTCGATGACGGGGACAACCACAGGTTGCGGGGGTGTTTCGGCACTGGGTGTACAGGCCAAAACGAAGACAATGCCAACGGCAAAAACACAACTGAGAAGCGTTTTCATTTTTAGCGGGTTTGTTTCGGACGACAATAATACGTAAAAAAAAAGATATTAACTTTGGGCGATAATTCAAAAGCGATGAAATCCGATAAAGTGATAGCCCCTTCTACGCCCGTCGAACCTACGCTGGTGGACTTGTCTGCCGAGGACTGGGGCGACGAACACGGTCTTATCTCATACGAAACTCCGCTGCGAGAGGATGCGTTTGAGTTGAGTGATGACGAAAAAATAATAAAAATTGAGGCACATTTCCGCGAAATTATGCAGACCCTTGGCCTCGACCTCACCGACGATAGCCTCAAAGGTACGCCGCGCCGTGTCGCCAAAATGTACGTCAAAGAGGTATTTAGCGGGCTGAATCCTGCCAACAAACCCAAAATCACGCTTTTTGAGAATAAATATAAGTACGCCGAGATGTTGGTCGAAAAAGACATTAGTTTTTTTTCCAACTGCGAACATCATTTTGTGCCTATCATGGGCAAAGCCCACGTGGCGTATATTTCGAGTGGCAAGGTGATTGGGCTTTCCAAACTCAACCGCATCGTGCGGTATTTTGCGCGGCGACCCCAAGTACAAGAACGCCTGACCGTTCAAATCGCCAAAGAACTGGAAGCTGTATTGCAGACCGAAGACGTGGCGGTGGTGCTGGATGCCAAGCATTTGTGCGTGGCGTCGCGGGGGGTCAAAGACGTGACGAGTGCTACTGTGACGGCTTACTACGGTGGTAAATTCAAAAACGAAGCCACCAAAAATGAATTTCTCAAATACCTCTAACCTCCTGTGAGTAAAATCCCCGTTATTGCCGAAAAGAGCCTTTTTTACCGTGTTTTGCGGGCTTATGTTCGTTTTTGGCACAATGTCATCTTTTATCGAAAGGTAGAAGTCAAAAACTTCCCCACCAATATTCCTGCGGGTACGCCGCTGCTTTTTGTGGCCAACCACCAAAATACCCTCATGGATGCCCTGGCTATCGTACTAAACGTGGGGGCATATCAGCCCGTTTTTTTGACCCGTGCCGATGTCTTCAAACGCTCCTTTGTCCGAAATCTTTTGGTCAAACTCCGTATGCTGCCCGTGTATCGCCCACACGATGGCCGCGACGAAATGCAGCAAAACGACGAAGTATTCAGCCAATGTATCCAGATTTTGGCGTCGGGCAACGAGCTTGCGGCTTTCCCCGAAGGCAACCACGGTGTGCAGTATCACTTGCGTCCCTTCAAAAAAGGACTCGCCCGCATCGTGTGTCAGGCCGAAACCGAACACAACTGGCAATTGGGGATTCAAATCGTTCCCGTGGGGCTTTACTACACGCATTGCCGCAAGATGGGCGAGCGATTGGTGCTAAATTTTGGTACGCCCATTCAAGTACAGGCTTTCCAACAAACCTACCAAGAAAACGCCCCCCGCGCTCTTACGCAACTTACCCGTCAGATGAGCGAAAGTATCAAGTCGTTGATGTTGCATTTTGAAGACATTCAGCAGCATGATACCCTCAAATGGCTGACCGACTGGAAGATACGCCAACGGGGAGACATGCTCACCAACGTCCTGAACCGAGCCACGGACTTAGAAAAACTACGCCAAACTGCGCCCGAACAATACGCCCAATATTTGCAACAAGCCGCCTACACAAAACAACAAATGGACGCGCGAGGCATTGAAGCAGAAGTAGCAGGGATGCCCGAAAGTTCATGGATGGAATTGATAATCAAAGGTTTATTGCTTATTCTGGTTTCTCCCGTGGCGTTGTACGGTTGGTTCAATAGTTTGTTGCCGTTCTCACTACCCTGGTTTGTTACGCGCCGCCTCAAAGACCCGCAGTTTTCCAATGCCATCCGAATCGTACTTTACGCACTCGTGACTTTCCCACTGATTTGGGCAGTCCAAATCCTGCTTGTACGCACGTTTTTTGACGCTCAAACCGCCCTTTTTTACGCCTTTTCATTGCCACTTACGGCCTATTTTGCGCATCGGTGGGCGCGGTGGTGGATGGAGTGGCAGATGCAGATTCTGAGCCGCAATCTCCCCAATCTCAATCTTTTTGCGTAATTTTGGAGCGTTTTTCGCCGCTTTCTGATGACATTACTTCAACGTTTCTCCTCCTCTTTTGACACCCATACCCGCTACTGGTTACTGAGTGTTTTGTTGGTAGCAGCCGCTCTTCGCCTGTACAACTTGGATGCGCACGGCCTCTTTTTTGACGAAAAAGCCACCATGCTGGTCAGTCAAGGAGTTGTGCAAGATGGTGGAAATCAGCACGATGTGTTTGAAAAAGGCAAGTTGATTTTTACCAATCAAGAATTTTGGCGAGAGAAAAAATTGGCCGACTATTACGAAGCCATGACCCGAAGTGACATCGGCAACAGTCCGTTTTACTACTTGCTACTGCACCAATGGATGAGTGTGTTTGGGATTTCGGATTTTTCGGCGCGGTCTATGTCGGTACTGTTTAGTGTGCTGACGGTGCTGATGGTGTTTGTTTTTGCCCAGCACTTTTTCAAATCCTCCAAAATTGCCCTTACCGCTGCTGTCCTTACAACAATTGAGCCGTTTTTTATTGCGTATTCGCAGCAAGCCCGCAACTACTCGCTTACTTTTTTCTTGACCCTCACCGCTACCTACTGTTTCCTCCGCGCTCTTGAAGCCGACACCCAAAAGCATCCTTCCACAAAATGGTACGTTTTGTACGGCTTGACGGCCTTTTTGGGCTTGTATTCGCATTTTTTGGTAGCGTCGGTACTGCTGGCACACGGTGTTTATGTGTTGCTTTTTGTGAGAAAGTGGCAAAGTTGGGTAGGCGCTGGATTGGCGGTAGGTTTTGCCGTGGCGGGGTTGGCGTGGTGGTTTATGTACGGCGGAGGCCAATACACGCTTTTTAGCCTCAATCATCAGTCGAAAGTGTATTTGGAATGTGCCTTGAATCGGCCTTACAACAACCCCTACGGCATTATTCTGCCCGCTACTTTTGAAAACGTGCTTCACAAAAGTCTGCCAATTTTGGGTGATATGTGGTTGTTTAGCAATGGCATTTGGGATAAAATAGAAGGGAGAAAGAACACAGCATTGGCTAGTTTGTTGGGCTTTGTATTGTTTTTAGCCTACATCAAATCTGACAAAGACAAGCGTTGGGTATATGTTGCATTGGGTGCATTGGTATTAGAAATTGTTGTTTTTCGTGCTGCTTCCCCCTCATACCTCATACTTACAGTAGCCGTTTTGATGTTGTGTTTAGCTTTTTATAGCCTTGTACTCTCTCCCCAGAAAAAAACGCTTAAAATAGGGGCGTTTTTGCTTATTATTTGTATCATTCCTACGGCTTTTTTGATTTTCAATGCTTTTCGGAGTGGGCATACTTATGGCCTTACCCAACGGTACTCGGGTTTTTCGTTTCCGTACATGATGATACTGGCGAGCGTGGCACTGTGGAGGTTGTGGGGTGAGTCGTATAGCGGATTGTTCAGAATTACAAATCCAGAACAGCAAAATAGATCAGATCCCAACCAGCAAAAATGGATTCAGTATGCCGTAAGTGTTGTTGTGGTGGTGCAGTTGGTACTGATTGGTAATACTCTCCGTAAAGTCTATGCCGACCGGTCTATCAAGTACAACTACCGAGAAACGCCGCGTGAGGCTAATCCACACTATGCTGCCGCCAAGCAAGCGGTGGCACTTTACCAACAAGGCGATACGTTGCTACTTCCTGCACCCATGGCCAAATTCGATAATCCAATGGATCGAACATATTTGCCGTATTCGGTGGTAGATGCACAATATTTTAACCTCTATTTACCAAAAGAAGGTATCTTTGTGCAAAAATTAGATACGCTCAATGTCGACCAAATCCAACTCCAAAAAGCCAACGGGCAGCGCATAGAGTTGATGAATTTGGAAGGGAAACGGTACTAAAAACGATGACACTTACCCAAAATATACCCACCGACCTGCACCAACTCAGCGGAAATCTCCGCCTGAGAGTACTGGGACTTTACAAACAGGCCAACGCAGGCCATATTGGTTGTTCGTTGAGTTGTATAGACTTACTCATAGCGGCCTTGATTCACCAAAAGCGGGCGCAAGATTCGTTCATTTTGTCCAAAGGCCATGCGGCGGCGGCCTTGTACGTCGCCCTCAATCACTTGGGGGAGATTTCTGACGAAACCTTGGATACGTTTTACCAAGACGGCACCACCTTGCCCGCTCACCCTGCCCCCAACCAACACAAAGGCATTCCATTTGCTACAGGGTCGTTGGGGCATGGGCTGCCTATCGCTACGGGTATCGCACACGCGAGCAAGCTCTCAGGCGAGGATGCGTACTCATATGTACTCATGTCGGACGGCGAAACCAACGAAGGAACTACTTGGGAAGCAGTACATTATGCTATTCAAAATCGCCTGGACAATCTCATCGTATTGATTGATAAAAATGGCTTGCAGGGTTTTGGCAATACCACCGATATTTTGGGTGAAACAGCCTCCGCCGCCAAGTGGAAAGCGATGGGCTTTGAGGTAATAGAAGCCGACGGACACGATGTGACTGCTTTGATAGAAGGTATCGAAATGTTGAAAAACAATAAAAACGGCCTGCCCAAAGTCATCATTGCCCATACTGTGAAGGGCAAGGGAGTATCGTACATGGAAAACCGCATGGAATGGCACTACCTGCCCATGAGTGATGAATTGTACGAAAATGCTATCTTTGACATAAAAAAAGAATACTTACTATCATGACTGACAGACAACGACTCGACCAATTGGAGCTATTGATAGCAGAGTTTGCTATCAAGCAAGATGAACATACTGCTATTTTGGAAGAACACTCTGCCAAACTCAAACGCATAGAAGTTCAAATTAAGCGTTTGGAGGCAGCTATTACCATTTG
>JALOLW010000014.1 GCA_025455795.1 Spirosomataceae bacterium | reverse complement strand
GAGGGAAAAGTGGCGTTTTCGGTCAAAGACAAAGGCGAGGTAACGCTTACCGCCAACCAAGCGGGGCGTCTGCGGGCGGGCGATGCCCAAATCGTGCAGTCGGTGGTGGATACCGACGAGTTTGTAGGATGGCGTACGGCAAAATCGTCTTCAAAGATACCGAAATACAGGACGTAATCGTGCAGTTGGAAAATTGGTACAAAGTAGAAATCAAAGTAGAAAACCTTGCCATTTTGCGCAAAAAACGCACGGGAACTTTCGACAACATCGCCCTCAAACGGGCCTTAGACCGCCTCAGCGAACTGCTCTCGGTACGATATGAGCAGCAAAGCGAAAACGTATTTGTGATTCGTTGATTGGGCTTCTAACCTCATACCTTCCCGAAAATTCAAAACTTATGATAATTCACATTTGAAACGCGAACCAGCGTAGATTCATGGAAACTTAGCTTGTAGTGTATTCAACCTTCCCGAAAGTTTTGAACTTTCGGGAAGGTCAAAATAAACTCCCCACCGCTATTTTAAACCACAACGCTGCCCAAGCCAACGATACATTGGTAAAGTCGTGGTATTGAGCGGTTTGGGGTTGGGTAAGTAGATTTTCGCGGAGGTGTTTGAGGGCGCGGCCCATCTGGGTTTCTACGGTTTTGACAGAAATATTCAGCGTTTCGGCTATTTCACGATACTTCATGCCTTCGTCGCGGCTCATGCGAAAAATGAGTTTACACTGCGGAGGCAACTGCTCAATCACCGCCTCTACCCGCTCGTGAAGCTCCCAATATTGGAGCTCCTGCTCGGGACTCGGGTCAGAGGGTTCGGCATCATATTGATTGATTTCGGTCATTTCTACCCACTGATTGGTGTTTTTGTTGGCTTTGCGATAGTCCAAGCACAGGTTACGCACGGCTCTAAACAGATAAGAGTCAAACGAAGTCTGGATTTCGAGGCGGTCGCGCTGCCGCCACAGTTTCAAAAAAACGTCCGATGCCACTTCTTCGGCCACTTCTACTTCGTTCAAAATCTTGTACGCATACGCACACACGGGTTTGTAATACTGCTTGAACAGCTTCTCAAACGCCTTGTAATCGTTGTGTTCTTGAACTTGTTGGTAAAGTAGGCTTCCTTCGCGCGGCATTGGTCAAATTGGATTCAACGTATAAACGTTCTACGTTGGCAAATTGTTACCAATCTCTCACTTTTCAAAATCTGTCACCCATTCTACTTTTTCGCCCTTGCCCGATTGCGCTACTTTTACATTTTTGAACCTTACTTTTTTGATAGGCTGCGCGGCCACGCCCACGAGTTGCCAGGCGTAGTCGCGGGCGTAACCGCAAAGGATATTTTCAAAATGCAGTTCGTCAAAAACGGGCGGAAAATTGCCTCCACGGTAGCTGTGGTAGTCCATTTGCATTCTGACTGCTGCCCTGTTTACTGAGTCTATTTTGAGGTTTCTGATAACTACATTTTTGATAAAACCGCCGCGGTCAAGATTGGCTTTGAAGTTGATGCCGTGGTCGGCTTTGGTGATGTAGCAGTTTTCGACAAACACGTTTTCTACCCCGCCAGACATTTCCGAGCCAATGCACACGCCATTGCCCACTTTGGAGCGGAGCGTGCAGTGGCGCACCAGTACGTTGCGCGTGCCTCGGCGTTGCCAAGCGTCTTGGTCGCGGCCCGCTTTGATAGAAATCGGGTCGTCGTCGGTGGCAATGTCACAGTGTTCTATTAGTACATCTTCGCAACTGTCAGGGTCTATGCCATCGTCGTTGGTTGTGCCTTTTTTGATGGTCAAATTTCTGATGGTCAGGTTTTTAGAGAAAACGGGGTGGATTGTCCAAAACGGACTTTGCCGTGCCGTGAAGCCATCGAGCAGGATGTTTTCGCACTCGTAAAACTCAATCAACGTAGGACGCAGATAAAAACCCTCGCCAAAACGACGCTCGGCTTCGGGCGTGCCTTTTTCGCCCATGCCTCTGATGAGGGGTTTGGTGGTTTCTTGGTCTTTGCCGTCGGGTTGTTTTTTCCAAGCAAACCAAAATTGGGCTGCTTGTCCATCGAGTATGCCCGCGCCCGTGACGGCGATGTTTTTTTGTTGGTAGGCATAAATCAACGGCGAATAGTTGTAGCACACAGTGCCTTCCCACCGTACTTTCACGAGGGGCAGGTAGTCGGCGGGAGTAGTGCCAAAGCGTACCAAAGCTCCTTTTTCTACATGCAAATTGACGTTGGATTTGAGGTGAATGGGGCCATTGCAGAGGTATTCGCCCGCAGGCACAACCACGCGCCCGCCGCCCGCCGCGTGGCAATCGTCCACGGCCTTTTGGACTGCTTGCCGAAAATCGCCCCCTGTTTTGACCACAAAATCACGCTTTGGAAACGTAGGGGCTTTGATGTTTTTTAAAATCTGTCTGGGCGTAGGTGCTTGCCAAGCCGTGCCAATGAAGAGTAATATTGCCCAAAGAAAGTATCTCATGCCGAATATTTTAAAAAATTAGCTTCCTGTGATGACCGCACGACGATTGCGGAGTTGTTTTTCGTCTTTCTCAAAAATCGCTTTGGTGGCTTCAAATAATTCTTGTGCGGTGCGGGCGTAGTCGCGCCGATTGATGGCATCTACCTCTTTTTTAAGTTTTTGAGGAACGACATTGCTCCCTTTCATGGCCGCCAAGAGGCTCGTCGAAACGGCAGCAATGGACTCGGCATCGCGCCCGTAAAAAATGCTGGCTTTCATGGTTTTGAAGTAATCGCCCTGCCCGTATTTCAACGCTGCCAACGCAATGGGTACGTTTTCGATGCACCCAATCCGCGACGGACGCGCAATGTTGGTAGCTTCGCGGAGTTTCTTGTCGGTTTCGGGGTTGTCAGATTTTTCAAAAATGCGGGGCGACAGTTGCAAATAGGGCAAGAAAGCCTTGCGGGTTTTGAGAATAAACGTGTCCAAATCGTCGGCTTGACGGGTGACTTTGAGCGCATCTTCAATGGCCAGTTTCGTGCCGTCTTGGGCGTAGCGCAGGGCAGCTTCCAAAATGCTTTCTACGGTGCTATTGACCTGAAAAGCAGCGGCGTAGGCGGCAGCATTGACGGCCGCCCCTTCTACCCCAAACGACTCGGTATGTGCCATGCCAAAAGCCGCCACTTCGCGGTAGGCCGCCCAGGGGTCGCCTGCATTGACCGCGCCCACAGGCAGTACAATGCCCTGAAAACCCTCGTTGATCCAGTTGCCCACGCCAGCGGTGCGTGGTTCGGCGTTGTTGATGGCAAGTCGCTGGTACACGTAGCGTTCGGGCCACCAAAGCGGGCGGTCGTTGGGTATCATTTCGGCCCCTTTTTCGGCTATCCAGACTTTCTTTTCGGTGATTTCTTTGAGCCAGTGGTTGGCGTAGCTGTACGCATCAAGGTGGTCGCGGTGGTGCAGGTAGCAGCCGATGAGTGCCTCCAAATTAAGCGTATCGTCGGTGGTGCGGCCGTTGCCCTTGCCCAAACCCGTTTCGAGGTCTTTTTTGGCGGTAGGAGGCAAAAAGTTATTGAAATCCCAGTCTTTGAATTTGGCTTTGGTCGCTTCTGGCACATTGTTTTCGACCGACCCACCCATCGCGTCGGCCACCACAAAAGCGTAAATAGCCTCCTCTATTTTTTGTTGGAGCAGGGGTTTTTCGGCGGTCAGTGGGGGTGTTTGAGCGGCAGAATAAGCCAACAAACTATTTTGTAAAAATTGACGACGACGCATACGGTGACTTTTTAGGAATGACGATTTTTTGGGTACATTACCCTGATACGTATGCGGTACCGTATTTTCAAATTTCTGTTGTGGCGATCACAAGTTGCTATTTAATCACGGTGAGATTGCCTTTGAGTGAGCGGTTGGAGAAGCGAATGCTGTAATAATACGTACCTGTCGTGACACCCTCACCGCACCACTTGAATTGGGTATCGGAAGAAGCAAAAACCTGTTTGCCCCAACGATTGTAAATCTCTACCCGCTCAAACTGCGGTCCACACGCGACACTCGAAATTCCTTCTACAAAAAAGCAATCATTCTTGCCGTCATTGTTGGGGGTGATGACGTTAGGAATGTTTTGTTCTACTGTTTCATTCGTTGGAATAACCCCCAATCTCAGCCTTATGGCAAGTGTATCACTTTTGACAGGGCCGCAGCTATTGTCTTCGGCTACAAACCTGACAATCAGTTCTTTGTTGGCCAATTGAGTGTATTCAGCGCAATTGGGTTTCCATTCAAAACGCGACGTAAGCCGTGGTAAACCGTTTTTGTCGTCAAACTTCATTCGATACTGACTCAGCGAAAACCCTTGGCCGAGCCCTACGAGGCGGAGTTGGTCGGTGCGGTCGGTATCGTCGGCAAAAATATCGAACGCAACTGTGCTTTTATCGTCGGTGGAAGGGAGAGGAACGAGGACAGGCTGAGACGAGAGGCTCGTGGTGACTTTGGGAGGGGCGTTGGGTTTGGGGGCCGCTTGTAGGCGAACAGTCACGGTGTCTTTTACTTGGCGGTTGCAGCCCACATCGGTCACGATAAAGTCCACGATGTACTCACGGTCGAGGGCCGCGCAGGGCGGATTCCATCCAAAGTTTTGGGTGACAGTGCCTTTGCCCGTAGCGTTGTTGAAAGTCATGCCTACTTGGTTGAGCTGAAAGCCGCGTCCACGGGCTTCTAAGATAAGGTCATCGTTGTCTTTGTCAACGCCTGTGACTTTAAAAGCAAGCGGTGTGCCTTGCTGAATATTGGCGCGGTTGTTGGGCAAATCGGTCAGTACGTCGGGGTTGTTGTTGGCAGCCCCTTCTATCATCACCCTGATGCGGAGCGTGTCGAGGAGCGGTTGGGGGCAGCCGTCGTCGGCCACGATGACTTCTACAACCACGGGTTGATTGTTGCGGCTTTCGACGCATTTTTCAAAACAAATCTGCGCTTTGAGCGTATCGGTGGTGGATTTGG
This sequence comes from Spirosomataceae bacterium, assembly GCA_025455795.1. Classification (GTDB taxonomy): domain Bacteria; phylum Bacteroidota; class Bacteroidia; order Cytophagales; family Spirosomataceae; genus Runella. Next base: position 14,534 of record JALOLW010000014.1, on the reverse strand, counting down.
TGGTGTAATTGACAGGATTGACCGTGACGAGTTTATCGTCAAAATTGAGCCCAATGGTCCGAATCGTGAGTTTTTGGTTGGGGTCGCGGTCGGTGATGAGCACATCGAGGCATTTGGCTTGGTCGCGCTTGATGGTTAGGAGTTCGCCTTCTTTGTAAAATGTACGTTTGCCCGCTTCGCGGTAAAGCGCAACGGGGGCTTCGTTGATAGCACAATCCACCACTTTGAATTGAAATTCTCGCCGTACCATTCCGATTTTGACACCTCGGCGGAATTCTTCGACTTTGACGGCAAAGACATACAGCCCCGCTTTGTCGCAAGTCACCGACAACTGCCCCGTGCGGGCGTTTACGGTGAGTGGACGCGGCCCGGGAATCATGTTGGCCTCCGAAATACCAAATACCCAGCCTACTTCTGGATAGCTGCTGCTACCGCGCGCAATCGGCTCAGAGTTGCCTTGCGTGGCAAATCCCGCCCACGGGCGCGTGAGCGAATACACGAGGCTGTCGCCGTCGGGGTCTTTGCCGCCAAAATCAAACGTAAAAGGCCGATTGAGGCAGATGTAGTCGCCTTTGAGTTCTTCAAAACGCGGCGAAGAATTGGTGTAAGGTTGATTGTTTTGAACCAAAGCGGGAAACTCGGTGTAAAAAGTTTCGCCCGTCGCGCCGGGGTTGATGATGTTGGAGATGACACTATTGCGACAGCAACGTTCCCAAACGATGTAATAGCCCCGGGGATCGTTGAAATTGTCGGCGTTGAGAATAATCTCCGACGAATACCGCATCAATAGGGTTCGTACATTGGCCTCGGCACTGCTACACGTAGGGTTGGTGTAAGAGATAAGTTTGCGGGTGGTTTGGGGCAGTTGGATGTTGCCCATCGCCACATTGTCACCTTTTCGGAAAAAATACAAAGTGACGTTGGCGGTTTCGGCCCCGGGGCGGCCATTGACTTGGTCGAAGTACAAGTTGAGACCTACGTAATAGCGATTGGTAGAGCGATTGGTCGGATAAAACTCTATTTCTCCCCCCACAATGTGTGACGCCCACGCTGAAATCCAGCCAAAAAACACGAAAAAGCAAAAAGAAAGTAACGTTTTTTTCATCGGAGTTGGGGTTTGAAATGTACTTTTGCTGTCCTTTTTAATTTTACGCCATTCGACGTTGCTTTGTGGCAAACATCGAATCCAACAATTTCAATCGGGCAAACGCTCACACGGTTAGCAAAAAACGATGAAAAGTTACAAAAAAAATAAACAAGTTGTTGAAAATCTACTGATTGAAGATTTTGCCGCCGAGGGCAAGTGTATCGCTCACTACGAAGGCGCGGTGGTGTTTGTAGAAGGAGATGTAGCCCCCGGTGACGTGGCCGACGTGGAGATTTATAGTTTTAAGAAAAAGAAATTTTACGAAGCCAAAGCCCTCAAAATCCATTCGTTCTCACCCAAACGCGCCGAGCCGTTTTGTCAATATTTCGGAACTTGTGGTGGCTGTAAGTGGCAGCACATCAAGTACGAGGAGCAGTTGCAGTTCAAGTGGCAGCAAGTAAGCGACCACCTGCACCGCATTGCCAAAGTCAAACTCCCTGAGATTGAGCCTATTGTTCCGTCTCATAATACCATTTATTACCGTAATAAATTAGAGTTTACGTTTTCTAATTTGCGTTGGTTCACGACGGCAGAACTCCAAACCGACGGCGAACTCAACCGCAACGCATTGGGCTTTCACATTCCCAAACGCTTCGACCGAATCCTCGACATCGAACACTGCTACCTCCAACCCGAACCTTCCAATCAGATTCGTAATGCCCTCCGTGATTTTACGCAGCAGCAGGGGTTTCGGTATTACGACCAACGTCAAAACGCGGGTTTTGTGCGAAATATGATTATGCGCACCACCAACACGGGCGATACGATGGTCATCGTGCAGTTTGGGGAGCATCTGCAAGCGGAGATTGACCAAACGATGACATTTTTGAAAGACAACTTCCCCAGTATCACGTCGTTGCAGTACATCATCAACACCAAAGGCAACGACTCGTACTATGACCAAACGCCCATTTTGTACGCAGGGAAGCCTTACATTGAAGAGCAGATGGAAGATTTGACGTTTCGAGTTGGGTCCAAATCATTTTACCAGACCAATTCAGACCAAGCCTATCAGTTGTACAAAGTAGCGCGGGATTTTGCCCAACTCACGGGCCAAGAACACGTCTATGACCTCTACACGGGCACGGGGACGATTGCCAATTTTGTGGCCCGACAGGCGCGTTCTGTGGTGGGTGTAGAGTACGTGCCAGAAGCGATTGAGGATGCCAAAGTCAATTCTGAAATCAACGGTATCAACAACACGCGCTTTTATGCGGGTGACATGAAAAATATTCTGAATGAGGCGTTTATGGCCGAAAATGGCCGACCCGAAGTCGTCATCACCGACCCGCCCCGCGCGGGCATGGACGAGCCTGTGGTGCGTACCCTGCTGCGCGTAGCACCCGCGCGTATCGTGTATGTGAGCTGCAACTCTGCCACCCAAGCCCGCGACATGGCGTGGCTCGACGAAGTCTATGAAGTGAAGCGCGTGCGACCCGTGGATATGTTTCCGCATACGCACCACGTAGAGAATGTCGTGCTGATGGAGCGGCGGGCTTAATCCACTTCTTTGGTGAAATAACTTTCGAGTTCCTCCTCCGAAATCCCACAGATACCTCCAAAATGCTGATCAGTCGTGAGGTCGGTTAGGTTATTGAGGTCAGAAAAGATACTGACGCGGGAGAATTTAGAAACGCCCGTGACGAAGACGAGTTTGAGGTGGGGGGCGGCATCTTTGAGGATAGAATAAAACACCTTCATCACATCCCGATTTTCGAGAGCTTTATCTGTTTCTTTGCCTATGTGATCAATGATGGGTTTGTCGTACTCGCCTATCAGCATATGCCTACGGGATATTTCTGAATCATTCTCTGCGGGTTTTGCTCGACAAATTTGGGGGTTTTGTTTGATATACTGCGTTTTAAGTAACCCCCTCTAAATCTCATGGTACCGCACAAGCCCGCGACGGCGTACCGTGCCTTGGTCGTCGCAGCCCAAAAGGGGAGACTTGATGATGCTGATAATTAAAATATAAATACTTGAAAATTTTTGCTCGACTACTTAAGCGTCTTTCCAAAGCCTTTCTGAAGTAATCTCTTCCATGTTTTTGCAACCCGCCAGTGCCATTGTAAGCTCAAAATCGGCCTGTAATTGTCGAATGACTTCATACACACCCGCTTGCCCCGCGAGGGCCAATCCATAAATGTAAGGCCGCCCCAAACCCACGGCAGTAGCCCCCAACGCCAACGCTTTGAATACGTCTGCCCCGCCTCTGATGCCGCTGTCGAGGACGATGGGAATTTGCTTGTTTACTACTTTGGAGATGGCGGGCAAGGCTTCTACCGCCCCTATTGCCCCGTCCACTTGCCGTCCTCCGTGGTTTGATACCACGATGCCATCCATGCCGTAATCAATGGCTTTTTGGGCGTTGTCGGGGTGCAGAATCCCCTTCAAAAAAATGGGCAATCGGGTATTTTGGCGCAAAAATGCGAGGTCGTCCCACGTGAGGGCAGGGTTGGTATAAATCCCCGTGAAGAGTTTGACCGCCGTCATGGGTCGTTTAGAGCGCAATTTTTTTAGAAACCCACCCTCACCTGGATAGCGATTGACCGCCGAAATCAGGTTGCGAATGGTTGAAAGCGTGATGTTCGGTTTGAAGTCGGTGCTGTCTTTGGGTTTGGCGAGTTCGTCGTCAATAAGTCGCTGAAAAACAGGGTCTGAGGTATATTGTGCGATGCCTTTACCTTGCAAAAATGGCAAAAAGCCGAGTCTGAGGTCTTGGGTGCGCCAGCCGAGCAGCGTGGTGTCGAGGGTCAGTACGATACCACGACAGCCGCATTGCTCGGCGCGTTGTACCAAGCTCACCACCAAGTCGCGGGAGCGTGACCAGTACAGTTGAAAAAATCGTGGACTGCTGCCCATCGCGGCGGCACAGGTTTCCATCGGCACGGAGGCTTGGTTGGAAAACACCATCGGAATCCCCGTTTGGGCAGCGGCTTTGGCAATGGCAAGGTCGGCTTCGGGATGCACCATTTCTGATACACCGATGGGATTCAGCCAAAAAGGGGAGGGGAGCGATACGTCCAAAATCTGCACGCTGGTATCGCGGTTTTCGACGTTGTTGAGCATTTGAGGTACAATGCGGTACGCATCAAAACCCGTTCGGTTGTGGGTCATCGTTTGGTGAAGTCCCGCCCCGCCCACGATGTAAGCAGCGGCACTTTTGTCCATTTTGGCAATGGCATCTTGCTCCAATTGCCCCCAATCGGGCGATACCACGGGCTTTCTGCCCGTAAATCCTTCCAGATAAATCTGACGCTGATAGTCTAAGGCTTTGAAAATGGACATAACAAAAAGGAACAAGGAGGGATGGAACAAGGATAACGAATAACTAACCGCTACTCGAAAAGCGAGCAAAAATACCCAATGGGAGGCGGCGGCCTGAGCGGTCGGGCAGATACAGCTCGCCACAGGTCAAAGACGTGCTTTGTGGAAAACAACTTTTGACGATATTTTCGGCCATCAATGCCGAAAAACCCAGCGAATACAGGTTGAGAACAAACACAAAATGTTGCTCGTCAAGGAGTTGAGCGCAAGATTTGAGGAGGTCGTTGAGTTGTTCTTCCAAGATCCATTTCTCTCCCGCAGGTCCACGCCCGTAGGCGGGTGGGTCGAGAATGAGGCAGTTGTATTTTTTGCCGCGACGCACTTCTCGTTGCACGTATTTGAAGGCATCTTCTACCATCCAACGGATGTTGTCGTTGCCGCTCGCTTCCATGTTTTCACGCGCCCAAGTCACTACGGGTTTGATAGAATCTACGTGCGTCACGTCGGCCCCTGCTTGTCGCGCGGCTACCGATGCCGCGCCCGTGTAGGCAAACAAATTGAGGGCCGTAGGCTGGGGAAGGGGTTTGAGTTTTTCGTAAATAAAATCCCAGTTGGCGGCTTGTTCGGGAAAAACGCCCACGTGCTTAAAAGACGTAAGTGAGCATTTGAGCTGGAGACGGAGACCGTCGTGCTGGTACGACATCCACCATTTTTCGGGCATGTCTTTGGTGAGTTGCCATTGGCCCTTTTCGGTGGAGTTTTTTTCTTTGACAAACACCGCCTGCGCCAAGCGTTTCCATTCGGTGTCGGGCAGACCCTTGTCCCAAATCGCCTGTGGTTCGGGGCGTGCCGTGATGTATGCCCCGAAGCGTTCCAATTTTTCAAAGTTACCGCTATCAATCAGTTCATATTCGCGCCAATGGGCAGGAGTCAGGAGTTGCATCAGTGGGATTTTAATTTTGTTCGCGGCGCAATTGTTCTATTTGTTCAACCGTCAAATCTGTTCCTTTGGCGATGGTATCATTCTCTAAACCTAACAAAATTAGATTTCTTGCGATTTCAATATTTCGGCGATTTTCTATTTTGGCAATGGTCACTCTTGTTGCTTCTTTGTTTTTGGCCAAAGTACGCTCTTCGGGTGTGAGGTTGTCTATACTGATGAGTTCTATCGCTTTTTTGATACCTTCATTTTGGGTATTCAAAACGGGTCTTTGGGGGTTGTGAATAGATTGATAAATCAAGTCCAACCAGTCTCTGATCTGTTTTGGGGTGTCTTGGTCAGGATGATTAGGATTTAAGCACACAAATTGGTGACCAAACAAATCTCGTATTTCTCCTTTCAAGGTCTGCGGATTGAGATTGAGTAGCAACACTTCATCCAAAATAGGCTTTCCATTTTTTTGACTGATTGTATAAGGCGCGGTCAAAACCACAATCATATATACTGTTTGGTCAATATTGTATTCTTTGGCGGTTTTTTGTTGCTCTGCTATCAACATCAAAAAATAGTGCAGAAAACGACTAAAATGGTGGTCGTACTCAACCCGTTGGATTTCGATACAAACCCTTTTATCAACGCTTTCGGCATAAATATCCAACTCGAAATCAATAAGGCCGATTTTAGGGGTAAACTTTTTTTCTGTTTCAATTTTTCCTACTTCAAATTCAACCCCCAAAATATCTTTTACAAAAGTTTTGAAAACGAGTTTATCCGTAAATGCTTTTTTGAAAATAACTTCATTGTCTAAATTGCCGAGCATATTAGTCGTAGTTTTGAGAACGTAAAGATACAAAAAATCAAAAGTAAGCCTTATACAGGCTTACTTTTGATTTTTTGTATCTTGATAGTATTTTAAAAAGAAATCTTGTTGAGATAAAAGACGTTGCGGCGGCCGTCATCGCCCGTAATGCGCTGAAAACCAAAGGCCAAGTAGTAGTTGTTGTACCAGTACAGCACTTCGTCGGTGGCAGTTTGGCGGATTTTATCGGTCACTTCTACGCTCGTGATGGGGATAGGCGCGAGGTCGGCGAGGGTTTTGTCTTGGTCAAATACCTTGGCTTTGATAGCCCCTTTATTGCTGTAAAACATCGCCACGGTTTGGTCGTCATTGGCCCGTACCCGCATTTTTTCTTTGAGTTCCATGTCACGCACGTTCTCAAACGGCAACGAATTGTCCCACAGACGATTACCTTTGGCATCGAACGACGCTACGATGGCGTGCGTATAGACAAAACCGTTGAAAACTTGGCCGTTGTTGAAGCGACGCGACCCAAACCACGGATCCCAAAGATACGGATTCCAAAGTCCCCAACCAGGAAACATCCCCATGCCCATCCCCCAGGGTGACATCATCATTGGCGATCCCCACCACGAGTTCATGCCGTAAGGACCCATGTTGTTGTTGCGATATTCTGGATAAAACACCTCGCCAGAGATGAGATAATTGCCGTTTTGCTCGACGATGTCGTGTACCAGCAATCGGTAGTTGAGTTTTACATCATCGCCACTTTCTTTTTTGCGCTCTATGCGCCGCTCCATGCGCTCACGCTCGCGGTCGCTCATGAAGTTGAAAAAGTTTTTGAAGTCCGTAAAACTATGGTACTGCGTAAATTCGACCTCGTCATAGACTATTTTGCTCAAAAACAACCCCTGCGACGCCCCGCTGTTGTTGCCACCTTGCATATTCCTAAAACCATACGTCCCAATCATCAATTTGGTGGAATCGTTGAGCGTAAACAGCCGTCCGTTCAAAAGCGACACATCGGGTTCGGGTTCTATCAATACCTGACTGATCATCTGCCCATATTCGTCAAACGACCTCGAAATGAGCTTGATTTCGCGGCTTTTGCGGGCGGCATAGCACACATTGACCAAGCGGTGGGTAGTGTCAATGTCCACCGACTGAATCACGGTGTTGGCTTGGGTAGCACCTGGTAGCACCTTACTTTGCTTATTGGCCAAGTTGGTATAAAGCAGCATGGGTTCTTCGCGCACCGTACCTGCCATAAAGACCGAATAGCCGAGTGTCTGAAAGTCAGTGATTTGAAACCTGTCCACGGCGCTCAAAAAGAAAGTTTCCATAAAGCCCGCTAGGCCGATTTTGACCACTTGATAAAAATCGGTCCGCTGACGACTAAACAGCAAATACACCGACTGACCGTCGTAAGAAGATTTTACAAAGTTCAAATCCTCTTCAATATTGCCGTTGAGGCTCCATTCGCGGTCAAGTTCGGCGTTGAGTCGTTGAACATTGAACGCATTTTTGGCGATTTGCGACACCAGAATGACGCCTTTTGCTCCCAACGAAATCGTGTGATAGGTCTGATTGGTGGCAGGGGCGGGTAGCTCCACGCGCTTTACTGTCTGGGCGAAAGTAACAGTAGGCAGTAAGCAGTAAGCAGTTAATAGTAGGCAGCAGGTAGTAAGCAGTAGGCGGGAGACAATAGGCCGAAAGCGAAATGCGGCACGTTTTTTTGCTGCCTTAACCTGTAAATTAGAAACGATAAACTGTAAACTACAAACTGTAAACGGATGATTATGAACTGTTCTCATGGGTTTCCTAAATTTAGTATGACATCAAATTCCTCGGTACGAATCGGCATCACCGAAAGTCGAGATTGCCTAATTAACGCGATTTCAGTCAATCTATTATCTGCTTTAATTTGTTGCAGACTGACAGGTTGGGAAAACGCCTGTACGGGTGACAGCTCGACCACCACCCAGCGGGTATCGTCGGTGGTGGGGTCTTGGTACGCTTCGCGGCTGACTTGCGCCAAACCCACCACGGCAAGTCCTTCGTTGGAGTGATAAAACAGCACCAAGTCGCCTACGCGCATGGCTTGGAGGTTGTTGCGGGCCTGGTAGTTGCGCACACCGTCCCAGGCAGCTACGCCTGCTTTTACAAAATCATCCCAGCTATACACAAAAGGCTCGGATTTGACTAACCAGTGGTTCATTGTTCAGTACAGGTGTTTTTTTGACTGGATATTTTTGAGTTTGACGAGTTGGAGCGAAGGCGTAATATAGGTAGCTTCAATGAGTTCTGAGGGAATTTGTTTTTTGACGAGAGGTAGGTTGTCCGTCAAAATGTAATCGTACTCAAACGTAGTTTGTTCGTTGGGCAGCGTGGCGTACTGAGGATGATAATAAACATACTGCATTTGGAGGTTGGGGTGAGTCACTTCTTTGAGCATGCTCCAATAGTGGTAAAAACCTATTTCGGAAGTAAATATCACGCCGATGCCTTTGGGACGAAGTGCCAAATGCCGCGCAATACTCAAGAAATTGCGGTGTTTTTGATGAGCAAAGTCGTTGGAAAAATACAGTTGCCAACGATTTTGGTTGAACACCGATTCGTTTTCGTACTGAAAATATTGTAAGTTGTCCAACTGCCGAAGAATCGCCAGTTTTTCGAGATAGGACGGGTGACCTTTTACGTAAAAACAGGGCGAATGATACGAGAAATCGTAGTATTGGTCCAAGGTCTTTTTGTAAGTGGGCAATTCGCTTAAATTTTTGACACACATCGGATTGGGAATGTACCCAAGCAGGTATTTGGACAGACTTCTGATGGGCAGTAAGCTCTTGTTGGAATTGGCATAAATGTAAGGAACCGTCATCAAAAGAAGCCCCAAAACCAGCACGGATGTCCATTTTTTAGGGGTTCTGCCCAACGCCATTGCCACAATAATACTGCCCACAGAAAAGAAAGGGAGGTGCGTGCGAGAACTCCAAAGTTGAAACTTGAGCATTGTACAAAACAAAATAAATCCAACCCACGCACACACGACGATGCCTTTTTGGAGGGAAGAAATGGGCAGAAAACCCACCGCGACAGTCGCACAAATAATCAACAGGAAATGGATAAAATTGCCCGCCATGTCTTCGTGAATCACAAAGCGAGTGCTGTAATCATCGAGCGACAAGGCCCCGTCGTTGAGCGAGACGCCAAGCCATTCATGCACCTTTGATACAAAGTTGTCAATCGTTTGGTTGTATTCTAAATACGGCAAACCGAGGTGCAAACCCGTGTTTTTGACCAATCCCGAAAGAGTACAGGCAATGCCTTTTCGCTCCGTCGAATGTTGATAAGCATAGAGAGGCGAACTGGGCAAAGGCTCTGGGATATGCCCAAAAAGTTGGTAGTTGCGCCAAAGAAAAGGCCCAAAAAGACCAAGTCCAATGAAGCCAACAAAAACCCCTTTTTTGATGATTGTTGGCCAAGGATATTGACGAAAAATGCGCCACCCTATCCAAACACAAAAAGGCAACGCGAAGACAAAAACGGTGTATTTGGTGTAGCCGCCCAGTAACAGTGACAGAATCATCCAAACGAAAGAAGTGCGTGTTTTGGCGTTGAAAACAGCCACGCCATGATATACAAAACACAGGAAAAAGAAACAGGCTACGTAGTCGTTTTGGGTCGTGGTAGATTCGAGTAGGCCAATCGGAATTGAAAATTGTAAAACCCCCGCCAAAATCTCCAAGCGGCGACTTAGCCCCAACGCGCGGGCGATGAGGCTCGCTACGCACACACTCCCCAGCATGGCACTGAACTGAACCAACTGTATAAAATAATCCTGCTGATGGCTTAGGACAAATACGTGCATTTGGATAAACTCTGCCAGTACGTTGTTGTAAAGTTGAAATACGAAAATGGTTCCAAAATGGGCTACATTGCCGTTTTGAAGCCAAAGTTGGATGCGTGCCAAATGGTAGTTGATAGAATCTATGTTTTTGGGAGGTACGTAAACCGCCAAAAAAATCAATGGCACTATCAATAGGACAAACCCAAGTAAAAAATAGACGCGGGTTTTGGTCGAAAGAACCTTCAACGCTTCGCCAAAATCGTGCCTTAAAGTGTATGATACACCGTGGCGATGGTTGTAAAGCAATTGAATCAAAAAGACCCCTGCCCAACTCGCCGTCACCCCCGTGAAAGAAAGGAGATTAAAAAACGAAAGCACCTCTGTAATGACATACACCCAAACCGCCCCCACAATAAGAGATTGTGTAAAAGCAAGTCGTATTTTGGCCCAAAAATCGTACGTATTTGGGGCGAAAGTGTAGAAGTAATGAAACGACAAAAAGTGTGTTATGAGTAAAAGGATGACCATTGTTGGGCTAAATTGAAAAATACGGTAGCGATAACTCGAACAAGATTGTCGCAGTTGTGTGGCTCGGCCGCGCGACGACTATGGATTGACTTTTTCGGAGTCACTCGCATCCACGCGACGGGGGTGGTGCGCCACTGCGACACCCGCGCGGTGACGACTATTGGTCTTTCGCAGTCGCTCGCGTCCACGCGTGTGACGACTATTGGTAGGCCTCTGGCCTTACGACACCAACATGGCCGCGCCAAACACGCCCGCACTATCTCCTAACTTCGGACGGAGGATTTTGGTTTCGACCACACCGCTGTTGAAAATGTATTTTTTGATACTTTCCACACCTTCGTTATAAAGCATATCAATATTGCCCACGCCGCCACCGAGTACGATGGCATCGGGGTCGAGGACGTTGGTGAGGGTAGAAATCCCCCGCCCGAAGTAGTCCAACAACCGCTCGACGGTTTGGGTCGCCAACGGGTCGCTGCCCGCGTAGTGCCGCGTGACGATTTCGGGGAGTTTGAGCGACTGCCCACTGATTTGGGTATAATACGTTTGCAAGGCAGGCCCCGAAAGCACTTGCTCAACGCAGCCTTTTTTGCCGCAATAGCAGTCGTAGCCGCCTTCTTCGAGGATATTGTGGCCCCATTCACCGCCAATCCCTTGCAGGCCGTTGAGTACGACGGGTACGCCGTCTTTGCCCCGAAATACTACCCCACCGCCCACGCCCGTACCCATGATTACGCCAAAAACACACTGAAAATCAGGCACTACATCGGGGACAATGCCCATCGTGGCCTCGGCCAAAGCGAAGCAGTTGGCGTCGTTGGCCATGGTGATAGGGATGTTCAATATTTTTTCCAAGTCGGCTTTGAGCGGCATTCCGTTGAGGCAAGTCGTATTGCTGTTTTTCATGGTTTGGGTCGAAGGATTGAGCGTGCCGGGTGTGGCTATGCCCAACCGCTCGGCTTTGATGCCCGTTTCGGCCTCGAGGATTTTGACGAGCTTGGCGATTTGCGCCACGATGTGCTGATAGCCGTTCCAAGCCTCAGTATCAATACGTTTACGAATAACAACGGCCTCCGCAGAAGCAGATGAAAGCACTACGCCTTCGATTTTGGTGCCGCCGAGGTCTATTCCCCAGATGTGTTGCATTTTTTAATCGGTGATTTAGAGGGTGATTGTACGAGTGATTTGTATTTTTGCGCGTCAAATTTAAACAACTTTTATCATGGCACTTCAAAAAGGCGATAAAGCCCCCAATTTTACACTTTTCAACTCCGACAAGCAAGCCGTGTCGTTGAGCGATTTAGCGGGCAAAAATGTCATCATTCACTTTTTTCCAGCGGCATTTACGGGCGTGTGTACCGAGCAGCTTTGCAACATGCGCGACAACATCAACTACTACACCAACCTCAACGCCACCGTGTTGGGTATTTCGGTAGATTCGCCTTTTACGTTGGGTAAGTTCAAAGCCGAGCAGAACTACAACTTTGATTTGTTGTCGGATTTCAACAAAAACACCATCAAGGATTTTGGGGTCTATCGTGAAAACTTTGTGTTTGGGATGAACGGCGTAGCCAACCGCGCCGCGTTTGTGATTGACAAAGAGGGCGTAGTACAACACGCCGAAGTGCTCGACAACCCAGGCAACCTGCCCGATTTCTCAGCCATCAAAAGTACGCTTGAAGGGCTTTAAGGTTTTGTAAAGGAAGGCATAAATAATAGAATGGGCGGCCTCGTTTATTATTTACGCATTACAAAAACGATTTTTACACAGAGAGCCACCGAGATAAAATACAGAGAACAACAGAGATTTATATGATGTGATTCTCTGTGTTACCCTCTGTGGCTCTCTGTTTTAACCTAAGAAAGTAGCCTTTACTCAAAAACTGCCTGTTTATCAGACATAAAAAGCGACTCTCTCGAAAGAAGTAATAGCTTTTTTTTGGTCAAAAGTTTGGTTTTTGGCGAAAATATGCTTGCTTTGCTAAAAATTTAACACTGTAAACCAATACTAACCCCACTCGCTACTTTATGGGAATTTTCGAACGCCGTGAACGTATCCGCAAACAGGTACGTGCCGACATTCTAAAAACAGCAAGAGACATCGCACGCGAAGAAGGCTGGCAAGCCGTTTCTATCCGCAAAATCGCCGATGTTATCGAATACAGCCCCCCAATCCTCTACGAATACTTCGACAATAAAGATAAACTACTCGAAACCATCCGCGACGAAGGATTTGCTTACTTACACGAAGAGTTGTTGAAAATCAAGAACTTATACCGAAGCCCCGAAAAAATCATTATCGAATTTGCCCAAGTACAATGGCGTTTTTTGTTGGAGCAAACCGAAGTTTTTCAGGTGATGTTTAATCTCAACGGCGCGTTGTGTCAGTCGCAAAAAGCATATCAGATAGAATTTTCGATGCTCAACAATCACCCGATTTGGGAAGCTCTCGCCATGATTCGCCCACGTTCTGCCGATGCCGTATCGAAGACTTTTTATGAATGGTGGTGCTTGACGTACGGTTTTTTGGCGATGAGCGTCGTGACTCAACCCAAAGCTACCTTGACCAACATGGAGCCTTCGTTTATGGAGTCCGTTCGTAGATTTTCGCGGGCTTTGGCGTAAATGCAGAAGTGAGAAAATGCAGAAATATCGGCAAAACATTTACGCATTTTGTCATCATTTCTGCATTGAAACCGTCAAGCCAGCGTCGTTTGGCGGATTTTGACTTCGCTTTGGTGATATACTTGCGAGTAGGCAGGGACGCTGTACGTAAGCCAGCAGTTGCCGCCCACGAGTGAATCGTGTCCCACGACGGTTTTGCCGCCGAGAATGGTCGCGTTGGCATAAATCACCACGTTGTCTTCGATGGTAGGGTGGCGTTTGGTCTCGGCCAATGACTTCGATACGCTCAATGCACCGAGCGTTACGCCTTGATAAATCTTCACATTGTTGCCAATATCGGTGGTTTCGCCGATCACAACCCCCGTGCCGTGGTCTATAAAAAATGACTTGCCGATGTTGGCTTTGGGATGAATGTCAATCCCCGTGAGGGCGTGGGCGTGTTCGGTAAGCATACGCGGGAGCAGCGGCACGTCCAAATCTACGAGCGCGTGTGCCAAGCGATAGACCGCAATCGCGTAAAATCCTGGATAAACGGCTATCACTTCCTCAATACCCGCCGAGGCAGGGTCGTTGTCGGCAATGGCTTGGGCATCAAGCAGCAAATCTTCGTAGATAGAAGGGAGTTTATTATCCAAAAAGTCACTTATAATCCGTTGCTTGTCTTGTTCGAGATGCGCACCCAACGGACAGAAAATGCACGAAAGGCGATTTTGTAAACGACGGTGAGCATCGGCCAAGTCCAAGGCTGTTTGTTCGCAATCTTGGGTAATCGGAAACAAAAAGCACATCATTTCTTCCACAAATTTGCCCACGTCTTGGCGAGAAGGTAAACGGTACTCAAATTGCTGGTTTCGGGTAGAAAGTCGTTCCAAAAATGCGTTTCTTTGCATGGCTACGTTGGTTTTTCATCATAACATCAAAAACCGTGCAAAAAGATTCATTTTCTCAGAGAAAGTTCGTTGTTGGTTATTGGTTATTGGTTACCTACGGCTTACTGCTCACTATTTACTGCTCCTTTGCCCAAAACCGCTACACCTACACACGTGGGGCGATGGGGTCGGAGTTCAATCTGGTGTTTTACGCGCCCTCTGATTCGGTAGCCAAAGCCGCTTCCGACAGTGTTTTTCAACGTATTGAGTACCTCAACCGCGTTTTGAGTGATTATTTGGACGGCAGCGAGGTCAATCGGCTCTCGGCTACGGCAGGCACGGGCGAGTGGTTTTATGCAAGCGCGACCCTGTTCGATGTCTTGCAAAAATCGCAGCGATTCAGTCGTCAAACCGACGGTGCTTTTGACGTCACAGTGGGGCCAGTTGTGCAGCTTTGGCGGCGGGCAGTACGTCGCAATGAGTTTCCCGAAAAAGCCCAAATCAAGTTA
>JALOLW010000285.1 GCA_025455795.1 Spirosomataceae bacterium | reverse complement strand
ATATTGAGGGGGTTAAAGCCATGCGCAAAGACATCCGCGCCGCCGAGCGCGACCCCAAACTCCGCGATATGTACGGACAAATCGGTGAATTTTGAGGTGGCACGTAAAATCACCTAACCAATAGGCCCGCCTTTGGCAATATCGGAGTGCGAAAACTCTGCGTATTTGCTGAAATTGTGACGGAACATATCCGCCAATTTGCGAGCCGCCAAGTCGTAGGCTTGCGGGTCAGCCCAAGTATCGCGGGGGTTGAGTAGCTCACTCGGTACGTTGGGGCAAGAAGTAGGCATCATCACCCCAAAAACAGGATGTGCTACGTATTCTACACTTTCCAGCTCACCGCCCAAAGCTGCCGCAATCATGGCGCGGGTGTAGGCCAAGTTCATGCGTGAACCAACACCGTAGCCACCGCCCGTCCAACCGGTATTGATAAGCCACACGTTTACGTCGTGTTCTAAGATTTTCTGACCAAGCAAGCGGGCGTAGCGTGTGGGGTGCAGCGGCAAAAACGCCGCCCCGAAACAGTTCGAGAAAGTAGCTTGTGGCTCTTTCACGCCCATTTCTGTCCCTGCGATTTTGGCCGTATAGCCGCTGATAAAATGGTACATGGCTTGGTTGGTGGTCAGTTTGGCGATGGGCGGCAGTACGCCAAATGAATCAGTAGCCAAAAAGAAAATATTTTGGGGTGCCTCCCCGCGCGAAGGCCGCATGATATTGGCAATGTAGTCAATCGGATAGGCCGTGCGGGTGTTTTGGGTCACGGAGATGTCGGTGTAGTCAATCGTGTGAGTGCCTGGGAAAAAGCGCGTGTTTTCGACAATCGTCCCCGTTTTGATAGCATCAAAAATATCGGGTTCTTTTTCACGGGTCAGATTGACGACTTTGGCGTAGCAGCCGCCTTCAAAATTGAAGACCGTGTCGCCTGCCCAGCCGTGTTCGTCGTCGCCGATAAGTGCGCGCGTGGGGTCGGCAGAAAGGGTGGTTTTGCCCGTTCCCGAAAGCCCAAAAAACAAGGCGGTGTCACCGTCTTTGCCCACGTTGGCCGAGCAGTGCATAGAGAGCGTGCCACGCTCGTGGGGGAGCTTGTAGTTGAGTACCGAAAACACCCCCTTTTTCATTTCACCCGCGTAGCCCGTGCCACCGATGAGGATGATGTTGCGGGTCATGTCCAAAATCGCAAAGTTTTTGCTGCGCGTTCCGTCGGTTTTGGGGTCGGCCTCAAACTCAGGGATATTGATGATGGTAAACTCCGATTGGAAGTGTTGCAGTTCTGTGGCGGTAGGCCGCAAAAACATATTATAGCAAAACAAATTGTGCCACGCCCAAGTATTGACTACGGTAAGGTTGAGCTGAAAGTCGGGGTGCGCGCAAGCCGACGCTTGGCGGACATAGACTTTTTTACCTGCCAAAAATTTCAGCATTTTTTGGTGCAGTTTGTCAAATTTACGCGCATCGAAGGGAATGTTGATGTCACTCCACCATACAGAGTCTGCGGTTTTTTCGTCGTAAACGATGAAGCGGTCTTGGGGGGAGCGACCCGTAAACTCGCCCGTGTCCACGGCAAGCGCGCCCGTGTCGGCGAGTTGGCCTTCGCCGTTTTGGAGGGCTTGCTCCACAAGAGCCTCGGGCGAGAGATTGAAATGGATGGTGGCAGTGGTAGGTAGCTTCAAAAAAGCTATCGCTTCGTCATTGCTGACGAAAGGGGTTTCGATGGTAGCCATGATGTTGAGATTGATGAAGTAATTAAAGCAACAAATGTAAGCCTAAAATTGAATTATAAAAATAACCAAAGTCATATTTTGGAATTTTCGTTGTATTATTTCAAGAAGAAATTTTTTGATAATGTTTCAAATGACGTTTACTTTTACAGAAGGAATCACCGTGTTTTTGATATTTCCCAAAGATTGCTTTACTTTTTGCGCCAACTTTGGCAATATCTTTGGATATTTCTGCATCTTTGCCAAAGATTATTTCTACCACTAAAACTTATCTTTTTGTATGGCAGATACTACTTCATCACGGCACCCCAACGGCCTTTACTTGATGTTTGCAATCGAAATGTGGGAGCGTTTTTCCTACTATGGTATGCGAGCTATCTTGGTATTGTACCTTACCAAAGCGTTGTTTTTTGATAAAGCACTCGCTTCCAATCTCTACGGTGGCTACGTAGGGCTGGTTTATATGACTCCGCTCATCGGTGGGTTTATTGCCGACCGATACTGGGGCAATCGCCGCTCAATTCTGGTAGGAGGGCTTGTGATGGCTTTGGGCCAGTTTGTGTTGTTCTGCTCGGCCTTGCTGAGACCCGAAACCGCCGCCGAGGGAATCACGCCGATAGCGGGCTTTATGCTGTTTCTCGGGCTCGGTTTGATGATTGTCGGCAATGGTTTTTTCAAACCCAACATTGCCGCAATGGTAGGAACGCTCTACGGCCCCAATGACCGCCGCCGCGACTCCGCCTACACTATTTTTTACATGGGCATCAATTTAGGGTCGTTTTTGGGCAATTTGATTACCAGTTTAGTGGGCGACACGGGCAATCCCGACGATTTCAAGTGGGCGTTTTTGGCGTGTAGCATTGCCATGATTTTGGCTACGCTGACGCTGTGGTGGGGGCAAAACAAATACCTTCTCTCTTGGGAAAATCAACCCGTGGGTATCACTCCCAAAGACTCGCCAGGCGTCAGTAAAATCTATATTTGGCTGCCTGTTTTGTTGCTTTTGTCGTTGGGCATCATGTACATTGATGCTTTTGTGACCAACATCATCTTCCCGTTTTTGGTGCTTTCGGCGGTGGTGATTGCTTATTTGGTATTTGCCGATAAGTCGCTTTCGAGGATAGACAGAGAGAAAATAGCCGTTATTTTTATCGTTTCGTTTTTCGTGATATTCTTTTGGGCTACTTTTGAGCAAGCCCCCGCCTCTCTTACCTTTTTTGCCGACGAACAAACCGACCGCGAAGTTTGGGGCTACACCGTTCCACCGAGTTTATTTCAAAACCTCAATGGCTTCTTTATTGTCACTTGCGCCCCGTTGATGGCTTTTGTTTGGGGGTTTTTGGGCAAACGTAACGCCGAACCTTCTTCGCTTTACAAAATGGCCATCGGACTGTTCTTGCTTACATTGGGCTATGTAGTCATTGAGTTACCCGTCAAAAACCTCGTACCTGGTATCAAAGTAAGTATGTTTTACTTGGTTGCACTGTATTTTTTACATTCCATTGGAGAGTTGTGTCTTTCGCCGATTGGGCTATCGCTGGTCAATAAGCTCTCTCCCGCCAAATACGTATCGTTGATGATGGCCGTGTGGTACTTGGCTCCCGCCATTGCCAACAAAGCCGCAGGGATGATTTCGGCTTTATACCCAGAACCTGAGAAAGGCATCGTTACGTCGTTTTTGGGGATTCCGATTCACAATCTATACGAGTTTTTCCTCATCAACGTCGGTATTTCGGGTGTTGCTTCCTTGGTATTGTTTTTGATAGCAGGTCGCCTTAGTAAGCTGATGCACGGAATCAAGTAAAATCCCGCCAGGGTATGTCGAAGCAGCAACTCCGCAAACTGTACAAGCAGCGGCGGCAAGCGCTTACAGCCGCGCAAGTGTCTGAGGGAAGTCAGGCCATTGCGCGGCTGTTTTTTGGTGCGTTTACCGTCGAAAAAATGCGGTCGGTGCATTGCTATCTACCCATTCGCCTCCAAAAAGAAATTGACACTTTCCCGATTATTTTCACGATTCACGAAAAATTTCTGCATACCAAAGTGGTGATACCGAGGAGCTTGCCCGAAACCTCCGACATGGAGCATTATCTGTGGCAGTCTGACATGACCCTCGACATGAACCCCTGGGGCATTCTCGAACCCAATCCTGCCACCAGTATTTTGTTTCCAGTGTCACAGATTGATGCGGTGATAGTCCCGCTTTTGGCCTGCGACCGCCACGGACACCGCGTAGGCTACGGCAAGGGTTTTTATGACAAATTTTTGGCCCAATGCCGCCCCGAAACACTCAAAATCGGCGTGTCGTACTTTGACCCGCTGCTCGACCCTATCCTCACCGACCCTACCGACGTCGCCCTCGACTACTGCATCACACCCACTCGCGTATGGCGATTTTGAATTATTTAAAGGCTATGTTTTCATTTTGTCAATTAAACGATACTTTTTTTGCAAAAAAATCAGAAATAGCTTTTGGCTGTTTGTAAAATTGCATTTACCTTTGCGCCCATATTCAATCGTCACTGTGAACACGAAGAAATCTAAATAAGCACGCGGAGTAAGTTGGGACTAAGACCCCACCTTGCCAGCGTGTTTTGTCAGATTTCTCCGCCGTAGCGGTGACGATTTTTTTTGCCCCCATCCCGAAGGGGCTTTATACACCAAAAACTCCCCCTTTCGGGACGGGGGACTTCAAACATCATGAAAATCGCCGTAGTAGGTGCCACTGGCTTGGTAGGTGGCGAAATCCTGAAAGTGCTCGCCGAGCGCAATTTCCCCGTGACAGAACTCATCCCCGTTGCTTCGGAGCGGTCGGTGGGCAAAAAGATTACGTTCAAAGGCACGGAATACACCATCGTAAGTTTTGAAGATGCCATCGCCGCCAAGCCCGCTATTGCCATTTTCTCGGCGGGCGGCAGCACGTCATTGGCACTCGCCCCCAAGTTTGCCGAAGCGGGCATCACCGTCATTGACAACTCGTCGGCTTGGCGCATGGACCCTACCAAAAAACTCGTTGTACCAGAAATCAACGCCCACACCCTCACCAAAGAAGACAAAATTATCGCCAATCCCAACTGCTCGACGATTCAGATGGTGGTGGTTCTCAATCCTTTGCATCAAAAATTCCGCATCAAGCGCGTTGTGGTCTCGACCTATCAGTCGGTAACTGGTACGGGCAAAGCCGCCGTGGACCAGCTTTTTGCCGAGCGCGAAGGCCGCACAGATACTCCCAAGGTTTATCCGCACCCTATTGACCTCAACGTGCTACCGCACATTGACGTGTTTTTGGACAACGGCTACACCAAAGAAGAAATGAAAATGACCAACGAGACCAAAAAAATCATGATGGATGATAGCATTGCCGTGACAGCAACTACGGTGCGTATTCCTACCATCGGCGGTCACTCCGAAGCGGTCAATGTGGAGTTTGAAAACGAATACGAACTCAGTGAAATCTATGATATTTTGTCAAAAGCCGACAACGTAGTAGTGCAAGACGACCCCGCCAACAAGGTCTATCCGATGCCGCTCACGGCCCACGGCAAAGACGAAACGTTTGTGGGACGTATCCGCCGCGATGAGTCGCAGCCCAAAACCCTCAATATGTGGATAGTAGCCGACAACCTCCGCAAGGGCGCAGCGACCAACGCCGTACAGATTGCCGAATACTTGATGCAGCACGATTTGGTGTAATGCTCAAAGTCAATTTAGCAAAAACGCCAACCAGATGGTTGGCGTTTTTGCGTTTAGGCTACTGCATATTCGGTGTATTTTCGGTGATATTCTGGAAAATACGCCAATACAATTTCAGATTTTTTAATTCCCCTTTTTTCTAATAAAGTAGCCAAACCTTCTTCCGTATTATCTTCTTGAATCCAAATTTTATTGGCAATAATATCAACTTGAAAAATTACATAGAAAATGCGTTTGTT
>JALOLW010000284.1 GCA_025455795.1 Spirosomataceae bacterium | reverse complement strand
CAAATACCTCTTTTTTCTCTCTATTCTCATTTTTTCGGCCTGTCATCGGCCTGTCCGCAAAAACAAACAAGTGGCTGCTACCGACAGTCTGACGGTGGCCGTTGTACCCAAAGATACCCTCAAAATCACCCCCAAAGACAGCGTAGCGAAAGTCGTAGAGCCAGAAGAACCCAAAGTCAATGTGAGTCAGGTGGATTTTAAGTATTTGACGGCCAAATCGAAGTTTTCTTTCAAAAGCAAAGACCAAAATATCGAAGATGCCAATGTCAATCTGCGTATCCAAAAAGACAGTGTGATTTGGCTTTCGATTGTGGCAGGGCCTATCGAAGTAGTGCGGGGTATCATCACCCGCGACTCGCTCCAACTCATAGACCGCTACCACCGCGAATATTACAAGTACAACTTCGCCGAATTGAGCCAAAAATTCAATTTTGACCTCAATTTTGACCTTATTCAGTCTATTTTGATTGGCAATATGCCCATCGCCAAAAAATCGGGGCAGCGATTTAGAAAAGAAAAAGACTATTTTTTGCTCAAACAAGAAGAAGGCCGCATCAGCATCGAAAACTACATCGGCGAGCAGAACCTCCGCCTCAAAAAACTAATGCTGACAGAGCAACCTACCAAAAACTCCTTGTCGCTTGATTATGAAGATTTTACCCAACTCAACAGCTACTTGTTTCCCTACACGAGCCTGATTCAGTTGGATTATGAATCAAAACAAGACAATTTGCGCTATCATACGGTGTTTAGTATCAAGCACCAAAAAGTAGAACTCAAAGACGAACCGCTGACGTTTCCGTTCAGTATCCCGTCGAGATTTCAACGAAAGTAAAATTTTAATACACGGATAACTGTTTTTTGATGCAGACTTATTTCAAATATTTACGACCTGATTTTATTAAAATAGCCTTCTTACTGATGCTATTTTTGGGTACTTCATCCGTTACTTTTGCCCAAAAAAGCCGCCAACAACTCGAAAAAGAGAAAAAAGAAAACCTCGAAAAAATGGCCGAGTTGCAGGGGATTCTCAAACAAACCGCCAACCAAAAGCGGGTGAGTTTGGGGCAGTTGCGGGCCATCAAACAGCAAATCAGCACCCAACAGCGTAAAATTGACCTCATCAACGACGACCTCTCGCTGATGGACTCCGAACTTAAAGAACTCGAAAAAGCCAAAGCCGAACTCGACACCGACCTCGCCAAACTCCGCAAAGAATACGGCGACATGATTTACAACGCCTCCAAGCGCAACAACAGCCTCAACGAACTGATGTTTCTGTTTTCATCGCCCAATTTCAACCAGTTTTTGATTCGGTACAAATACCTCAAACAATATACCGACGTGCGCCAAAAACAGGTAGCCGAAATGAAAAAGGTGCAGGACATGATGATTGCCAAAACGACCAGCATTACCAACAAAAAGAAAGACCAACAAAGCGCACTCACGGCGCGCTTGGCCGAAAGTAAAAATTTGGAGGGGCTTCAGCAAGAACAAAACAAGGTCGTGACCGAACTGAGTGGCAGGGAAAAAGAACTCCGCGACGAGTTGGCCGAAGTTCGTAAAGCCAACAAGCAGTTGGAAAACTCACTGACGCGCATCATCCAAAAAGAAATCGAAGAACGACGCGAACGCGCCCGCGCCGCTGCCCGAGAGAAAGCCGCCCGTGAACGCGCCGAGCGCGACCGCCTCGCCCGCGAAGCCGCCGCCGAAAAAGCCCGCAACAAAGATAAAGACGAAAGTACCGTGGCCAAAGCCGAACCAGAACCCAAGCCCGAACCCACCAAACCCGCCAAAGAAACGGTCAATGAAGAGGGTATGAACGAAGAAGAAGTGAGTCTCGCCTCGACTTTTGCCGCTAACCGTGGCAAACTCCCCTGGCCCGCACCCGGCTTTATTTCAGACGGTTTTGGTACAAAAGAAGTAATGAAAAATGTCTATCAAGAAAACCAAGGCATTGATATTCAGACCAGTGCAGGGGTGGCGGTCAAGACGGTTTATGATGGCGTAGTGATGGACGTGACCAATTTGGGCGTGATGCGAAACGTGGTTTTCGTCCAACACGGTGATTTTTACACAGTCTATGCCAAACTCAAAAGTGTTAATGTGCGCCCAGGACAAAAACTCAAAGCGCGCGATAGTATTGGAACAGTAGCCACTGGCGAAGACGGCGTGTCGGAGGTGAATTTCCAGATTTGGAAAAACACCAACAAGCTCAATCCCGAACTATGGCTTCGCCCACGTTGATGTTACAAAATTCGTTTTATTCAAACTTGAACATGACCTAAAACCCCCTCTGGGGCTGGGGGCTTCATTCACCAATTAAGAAATGTCCACTCAACTTTCATCAGCAGAAATCAAACGGGTGACGACGCACGTCATCCAAGAAATGAAAAATCGGGGTGAAAAAATCTCCGCCCTCACCGCTTACGACTACTCCATGGCGCGTATCGTGGACGGGGCAGGCATTGACATCATTCTGGTAGGTGACTCCGCCTCCAACGTCATCGCAGGCCACGAAACCACCCTGCCCATCACTTTAGACCAGATGATATACCACGCCCAGTCGGTTGTCAGAGGGGCCAAGAGGGCGTTTGTGGTGGTGGATTTGCCGTTTGGGTCGTATCAAGGCAACTCTGAGGAGGCATTGCGCTCGGCCATCAGGATTATGAAAGAATCGGGCGCACACGCTGTCAAACTCGAAGGGGGGCTTGAAGTCAAAGAATCTATCGTGCGGGTGTTGAGCGCGGGTGTACCCGTCATGGGGCATTTGGGGCTTACGCCACAATCTATCTATAAATTTGGGACTTATACCGTCCGCGCCAAAGAAGAAACCGAAGCCGAAAAACTAATGCAAGACGCCAAAATGCTCGAAGAGGTGGGTTGTTTTGGTATGGTACTCGAAAAAATCCCCGCCGCCCTGACCAAAAAAGTATCGGCCAGCGTAAACATTCCGACCATTGGGATTGGGGCTGGCCCCCACGCCGACGGGCAGATTTTGGTACTGCACGATTTGCTGGGGATTACCAAAGAATTCAAGCCGCGTTTTCTGCGCCGCTACGCCGATTTGCATACGATTATGAACGACGCCATCGCCAATTACGTTAAGGATGTAAAATCCAACGATTTCCCCAATATTAAAGAATCCTACTGATGCCCAAAGCATACCAAGTCATTTACGAAGACAACCACCTCCTTATCGTCAATAAAGCCACCGGCATACTCGTGCAAGGAGATGCCACGGGCGACGAGCCACTGGTGGACATCCTCAAAACTTACATCAAAGAAAAATACAATAAACCTGGCGAAGTTTTCCTCAGCCCTGTGCATCGTTTGGACCGCCCTGTGAGTGGTTTGGTGGTATTTGGGCGCACTTCCAAAGGCCTGGAGCGCATGAATGAGCTTTTCCGCAAGCGCGATATTCAAAAAACCTATTGGGCAGTTGTACGCAAGCGTCCCGCCAAAAGCCAAGATAAACTGACGCATTGGTTGGTCAAGGATGAAGCCAAAAATCTCGTCACGGCCTACGACTATCCCGCCCCAAACGCCCAAAAAGCCGAACTCACTTATCGCGTGTTGGGAGAAGTCAATAAGCATTTTTTGTTGGAAGTCAATCCTATCACTGGTCGTCCGCACCAGATTCGGGTGCAGTTGGCGCAGATGGGTTGCCCTATTCGGGGCGATATAAAGTACGGTTTTGGCAAAGCCAACGCCGACGGCAGCATCAACCTGCACGCACGGCGGCTGTATTTTGTGCATCCTATCAAGCAAGAACCCGTACTGTGCCGAGCATCATTGCCCAATGACCCGTTTTGGGAAGAATTTTTGTCGTTGGACACCGAAGAAATCGGGGCAGAACATTTGCCTTTTTTACACGAATGATTGAGAAACTAAAACAACGCTGGGGCGTACAAAGCGCGTGGCAAGTATTCATCATCTTGCTGGTATTTGCCTGTACGGGATTTAGCGTGATGTACCTCAAACGCTGGATGGTCGAGTGGATGGGTATCGAGCGAAAGTGGGTAGTTTGGACGTTTAATATCCTCGTGATACTGCCGCTGTATCAAGTCATTTTGTTGGCTTACGGGTGGCTGTTTGGGCAGTTTCAGTTTTTTTGGCGATTTGAGCAGCGAATGTTCAGTCGAATAGCTGCTTTGTTTTCTTCCAAAAAATCATAGTTCAGAAGTCTCTACCGTAGGTTCGGGCGTTGTTACGTCCGTCCACATCTGCTGAAACATCTGCTCGACGGTGTTAAAAACGCCTTGCAAGGCACCAAAAATCACACACAGAGGGAGGATAATCGGCAAGAACATTAGCCACTGAAAGGCTAAATGCAATTTGTGCTTCTTCATTTTCTTAAAAGTTTAAGGCGTACAACTTGTGTTAGGATTTAGGAGAAAAATAGTGTCATTATCTGCTCCAATTAGCCTTCTTACAAATTGCGTGCCAAAGTTTTATGGGGTGTTCTCGTAGGTTAGTCGAAACTACAAATAATTTTGTAATTTTCTTTATAAAGTCAAATTATTTGTAAATTTAATGATAAAACGAAACGTTTTCTGAAATTGTTTCTTGGTTTTTGAAAATATATGACTTGGCGACTACTACAACGGTTACTACCCAATAAAAAAAGTGCGTTCGGCCTGCTGTTCAGCCGATCAATTATCCATTCTTCTAAGGGTAAATTCTTTTTTCAAACCTCTTTTGTTGGTGGTCATGTTTTCCTAAACCCCCGATACAAATGAAAACGAAACATCAATTTTGGCAATTACTCCCTTTGTTGGGATTCATCGTATTGTATGGCTGCAAAAGTTCTCAAAGCCAAACCAGTGAAAAAGGCTTCAAACCGATATTTGACGGCAAAACCCTCACGGGCTGGGAAGGCGACCCCGTCTATTGGCGCGTAGAAGAAGGTGCAATGGTGGGCGAAATCACACCTACCACTTTGCTCAAAACCAACTCTTTTATTATTTGGAAAGGAGGGCAACCCGCTGATTTTGAACTGAAAGGCGAGTTTTTTATTACACAAGCGGGTAATTCTGGCATTAATTACCGGAGTGAGCGTTTGACCGAACCCGCCTTTGCGTTGCGCGGGTATCAGGCTGATATAGATGGCAATCGCCGCTACACTGGCCAAAACTACGAAGAACGAAAGCGTACGACGCTCGCGTATCGAGGCCAAATCACGACGATTCGCCCACAAACGGGCGGGACAATGACCCCCGAAGCCATTCGAGCCAAAGTGCAGCGCAACGCTTGGACGGAGTTGGACATCACAGGTTCTTTGGGTCATACGGATTCGCTCAAAACAAAAATCAAGCACGAAGACTGGAATACGTTTCATATTGTGGCCAAAGGCACTCGCCTCCAGCATTACATCAATGGTATTTTGATGAGCGACGTCACCGACAACGACGCCGTCAATGGGGCGGCCAAAGGCTGGTTGGGTGTGCAGGTTCACGTCGGCCCGCCCATGAAAGTCAAATACCGCAATTTGCGCTTGAAAGAGTAACACAAATTCACTCACTCATTCTCTCATCTACTCATTCATCCATTGTAATGAACAAAATCGGATTCAACGTACTGGCTTGGACTGCGGGCATGTCTGACGACCTGATGCCCATTCTCGACCGCCTCAAAAACATCGGGTACGACGG